>JAPUJL010000153.1 GCA_027296185.1 SAR324 cluster bacterium
AGGTGGCCATCGGAAAGCCGCGCCGTTTCGGAGATGATGCTGATGTCTGCCAGGAGGGCCACGGCCAGCCCGGCGCCCACGGCCACGCCGTTGATGGCGGAGATCACCGGCTTGTCCAGGTTGATCATGTTGTAGACGATGTCGGCGGCTTCCTTCATGACGCCGGCGATGACGTTGACGTCCTTGTTGTACGACTCGATCAGATCCAGGTCGCCGCCCGACGAAAAGGCTTTGCCCGCCCCCGTGATCACGGTCACCCGGGTCTCCTCGTCGTCGCCGATGTCCAGCCACACCCGCGACAACTGATTGTGCAGCTTGGCGTTGGTGGCGTTAAACTTCTCCGGGCGGTTGATGGTGATGAGCAGCACCCCGTTGGGCTTGCGCTCGAACAAGAGCATGTCGTAGCTGCTGTAGTCGGTCATGGGCGTTCCTCCAGGTCGGAAAGGGTTCGGCGTCCCGTGCGTCGAAATGCGCACCGGCCTACGGGCGGGGGGCAGCGCCCGCGGCTACGGGATAGCCCGCGGCTCCGGCGGCGCCCGCGGCTTGGGGATGGCCCGCGTGGGCCGAGGCCGGTTGGCACGATGGAGCCTTATCACAGGCACACCCGCCGGGCGAATGACGCTCGTCAACGGCATCGGCCGCATCGATTGGAAGCCGATCGCGCCCGGGTGGGCGCCGGTTTCCCGGACCGGTGCGGTGGGCGTTCTTTGACAATACCGGGCAATCGTGGTTCTAGTGAACCCCCGCGATCCCCCCGCAACCCCATGGGGGGCGGCTGCGCGCCGCCAGAGGGACTCCGGGCCGCGGGGGACGGTGGTGGGGGCCCACCGGACGCGGAGCGGGGTCCACCGAGGCGCCGAGCCCGCGCCGCAACCCCCAGCCACTCAACGGAGCAATCGGGCGGCCGATGTCGACGCAAGCCAAACTGATCGCCGCGGGCGCGGTGGTGGCCGTCGCCGCCTTGCTGGCATTCGTCCTCCTGCGCGTCGATTCGGACCCGCAGTCCGCGGACAAGCAGGTCTGGAACTATTCCATTTGGGGGCCGCCCCGGGCGTTCACCGCCGGCATCGAAAAGGCCAAGGAAATTCTGGAGGAAGCCGGCGCCGGCCGCTTCGAGCTCAAGATTCATTACGCCGGCGCCATCGCCCCGGCCAAGGAACACCTGGACGCCATCCAGATCGGCCTGATCGAGGCGGCGCGGATCTGCGTGGGGTACTACCCGGGCAAGATGCCCCTGGCGCAGGTGCTGGAGCTGCCCTTCATCCTCACCGACGACACGCTGACCAACGTCAAGATCATCGACGCCGTGTTCCGCCATCCTCTGGTGGCGGAGGAGCTGGCCCAGCGCTGGAACACCAAGTACCTGTTTGTCGGCGTGTTGACGCCCTACGAGTTCATGGGCAACCGCCGCATCGCCAGCCTGAAGGACATGCGCGGGGTGCGCATGCGCATCTCCGGCGCCAACGCCACGCTGCTGGAGGAGTTCGACGCCGTGGCGACCATGGTGACCGCCCCGGAGGCCTACACCGCCCTGGAGCGCGGCACGATCGACATGATCGGGTTTCCCTGGACGGATTCCTTCGGCGTCTTCCGCCTTCACGAGGTGAGCCAGTACGCCACGATCGGGATCGGCATGGGCGGCTTCGCCTGCATGTCCGGCGTCTCCATCGATGCCTGGAACCGGCTGCCGGACGACCTGAAGGCGCTGCTGCCCCGCATCCGCGACGAGGCGGTCAAGGCGTACATCGACGCCTACGCCCGGGGCGACGAGCGATGGATTCCCATCTTCGAGAAGCGGCTGGAGATCGTGCATTTCCCCGAGTCCGAGCGCGCCGAGATGGTCGCCAAGGCCATTCCGCTCTGGGCCGAGTGGGCCGCCAAGCTGGACGCCAAAGGGATGGCGGGCACGGAGATGCTCGAGTTCACCAAGGCGCAGGCCGCCAAGTTCTCCCAAGAATCGAGATAGCGTCCGGCGGACATGAACGAGCTGCTCGGACTCCTCCTCGCGATCTTCGTGATCGGGGCGCTGGTCGCCCTGGCCGCCAAGGCGGTGAACCGGGTGGCGTGGCGGATCGAGAGCGCCCTCAGCCTCGTCTCATCCGGGATCATCCTCGCCGCGATGCTGTTCGTGTCGGCGGAGGTGATCAGCCGCAAGTTGTTCAACGCCCCGATTCCCGGTCATCTGGAACTGAGCGAGTTGCTGATGCCGGCGATCATCTTCCTGGCGGTGGCCTATACCCAGTCCACCGGAGGCCACGTGCGGATGACGCTGTTCATCCACCGCTTGGAGCCGGTCACGCGGCGTTACGTGGAAATCGCGATCAGGCTGCTTTCCGTGCTGATCTATGCGGTGCTCTGTTACTACAGCGCGAAGCACGCATACCGCTCCTGGGTGTTCGACGACGTCACCATGTCGCCGCCGTACTTTTTGATCTGGCCCTCGGCGATCATGCCGCCGATCGGGATTTTTCTGGTCACGCTACGCGTCTACCTGGAAATCCTGCATCTGGCGTTCCCCGCGCTGTTGCCCGCCACGGAGCCCGGGCTCGCCTCGGCCGGCACCAACGAGTGACGCGCCCGTCATGACCCCGAATTCCCAACCCCAACGGCATTTCCCGTGGATTCCATAACCATCGGCGTTCTGGGCACCGTGGCCCTCTCGCTGATGCTCGTCAGCGGGATGCGCATCGCCTATGCGACGGCCCTGTGCGGATTCGTGGGGCTGTGGATCATCCGCGGTTACGGCCCTGCGGCGGGGCTGGCCGGGCTGATGCCGTATGCGGAAACTTCCCATTACACCCTGCTCGTATTGCCGCTGTTCATACTGATGGGCTTTCTCTCCTATTACGCCGGCATCACCCGCGACGTCTTCTGGACCGCGCGGCAGTGGCTGGGCCACCTCCCCGGCGGGCTCGCCATCGCCACCATCTTCGGCTGCGCGGGATTCGCGGCGGCCTGCGGCGCCTCGACCGCTTCGGCGGCGGTGATGGGACGGGTGGCGCTGCCGGAGCTGAAGAAGTTCGGTTACGACGACAAGATCGCCGCGGGCTGCGTGGCGGCGGGGGGCACGTTGGCGACCATGATCCCCCCCTCGGTGATCATGGTGATCTACGGGTTCATCTCGGAGCAATCCATCGGGGCGCTGCTGCTGGCGGGCATCTTTCCCGGGTTGCTCTCCGCGCTGACCTACTCGATCATGCTCTACATCCGCTTCAAGCTGAACCCGGCGCTGGGACCGCCCGTAACCGGCATCACCTGGACGGAGCGTCTCAAGTCGGTGCAGGGCGTGTGGGGCATCGCGGTGTTGATCACGATCGTGCTGGGGGGCATTTACACCGGCTTCGCCACCCCCAGCGAGGCCGCCGGCATCGGAGCGCTGGGCGCCTTCGTGATGGCGCTGCGGCGGATGCGGCTCGGCGACCTCAAGCTCGCCCTGATGGACACGGCGCGCACCTCGGCGATGATCTTCGCCATCATCGTGGGGGTGCTGATCTTCGTGCGCTTCCTCGCCTTCAGCGGGATGCCCTCCACCCTGGCCAACGCGATCATCGGTCTCGACGTGAACCGCTACGTGATCCTCGTGGCGATCCTGGGGCTCTACCTGGTGCTGGGGATGTTCCTGGACGGCATCGGGATGCTGCTCCTGACCATTCCCATCGTCCTGCCCGCGGTGATTGGGCTGGGATTCAACCCGATCTTCTTTGGGGTGCTGGTGGTGCGGATGATCGAAATCGGCCTGATCACCCCTCCGGTGGGGCTGAACGTCTACGTGCTGAAGGGCGTGGCGCCCGATATCTCCATGGGCGACATCTTCCGCGGGTGCGGCTGGTTCGTCGTGGTGGATATTATCAACGTCGCCATCCTGATCGCCTTCCCCCAGATCATCCTCTTCATCCCCGAAGCGATGATCGACTAGACTTTGTTCGGAAAGAGCCCGTGACGCCGACCGCACCGATCGAGACACCCCGCTCTGCGGGGTTCCTCAAGGATGCGGTCTTGATAAGCCACTGATTGGATAAACGATCCGCGTTACTGAGGAGCACGCATAGCGTGCGTCTCGAAGTGCGCGGATTGCATGAGCGCCATTTCGGACCGCCTAAACGAATTTCCGAACAGAACCTAACCGAGCGGCTTCCCGCCCGGGGGTGTCTTCCGCCGAAGGTGGGGCGCCGTCAGCTTTACTGCCGCTGGATGCTGCCCCGCTCGATGACGAATATGCGGTCGAGCAGATCGGCCACGTGCCGCTCGTTGGATTCGGCCAGCAGCACCGAGAGCCCCTCCCCCTTCAATGCCGAGAGCACCTCCGCCAGCCGCCGGGCCAGGGCCGGAGCCAGCCCCTCGAACGGCTCGTCCAGCAGCAGCAGGCGGCTGCCGCACATCAGCGCCCGCGCCAGGGCCACCAGCTTCTGCTGCCCGCCGCTGAGCTGTTCGGCGCGCCGGCCCGCGAAGCGCTCCACCTCCGGTATGAGCCGGTAGATCCACGCCAGCCGTTCCGGGGCATTCTTCAGACGGCTGGACCAGGCGGGCAGGAGCACGTTCTGCTCCGCGGTGAAGTCGGGCACCAGCCGCCGGTCCTCGGGCATGTAGCCGATGCCCAGGCCGACCCGCTTGTGGGAGTGCATCCGGGTGAGGTCGATGTTCTCGAATTCGATGCGGCCCTCCCGTGGCCGCACCAGCCCCATCACGCTACGCATGAAGGTGGTCTTGCCCGCGCCGTTGCGGCCGATCAGCCCGGCCATGGCGCCCGGGGGCACGTGGAGCGCCACGCCCCGCAGGATGCTCGCCGAGGCGATATCGACCTGCAGTCCCTCGACCCTAAGCATCGCCGATCTCCGGTTTCGCCTGCGCGCCTCCCGATGGGCCGGCGGCCGCAGCCGGGAGCGCCTCGCCGGTGACGTACCGCCGCACCTGCTCGTCCGCCATGACCTGCTCCGGCGGCCCGTCGGCGACGATCGCGCCCTCGTAAAAGGCCAGCACCCGCTGGGCATAGCGGGTGACGATCTCCATGTCGTGCTCCACGAACAACACGGTCACCCGCTGCTCGCGCAAGGCGGCCATGATCGTGTCCATCACCCCGAACTTCTCCTCGACGCTCACGCCGCTGGTGGGCTCGTCCAGCAGCAACAGCCGCGGGCGATGGACCACGGCCATGGCGATGTCCAGCATCTTGCGCACCCCTTGGGGCAGGAGCATCGCCGCCTGATCGGCGTAGGCGTCGATCTGGAACCGGCGCATCAGCCGCTCCGCCTCCGCCTCCAGGTGCGGGCGGCGCATGGGGCGCCAGAACCGCACCAGATCCCGCTCGGCCACGCCGAGGGAGATCAGCAGATTATCGAACACGGTGGCGCTCATGAAGACCTGGGGCACCTGGAACGAGCGGCAGATGCCGATGCGCGTCACCTCCCGCGGGGCGAGGGCGGTGATCTCCTTCCCCTCATAGAAGATCTGGCCGGCGCTGGGCTTCACGTAGCCCGTGACCATGTTGACGAACGTGGTCTTTCCGGCACCGTTGGCGCCAATGATCCCCACCACCTCGTGTTCCGCCACGGCCACGTCGATCTGATCCGCGGCGATCACCGAGCCGAAGGACTTGGTGAGCTGCCGGGCCTCGAGCATGGCGGCCATCCTAGGCCTCCCTCCGGGTTGAGGGTGCCGCCTTGCGCCGTGACAGCAACGACCAGATGCCGTCGGGCAGGAACAGGATCAACAGCAGCAGGGTGCCGCCCAGCACCATCTGCCAGGTGTATGGCGTGTACTGGAAGGCGTACGTCCGCAACAGCTCGAAGAGCGCCGAGCCCAAGAAGGGCGCCACCACGTTTCCCGTGCCGGCGAGGATGGTGACGAATACGAACTCGCCGGAGGTGGTCCAGTAGGCCATCTCGGGATCCACGTGGCCCACCGCCAGTGCGGAGAGCACGCCCCCCGCTCCCGCCAGTGCTCCCGCGAGGACGACCTTCGCGTGAATGGCGCCGCGCACGGAAACGCCCAGGTATTCCACCCGCACCTCGTTGTCGCGGATGGCGGTGGTGAGGTGGCCCAGGGTCGAGCGGAGATAAAGCCACACCGTGAAGGCGCCGGCCGCCGAAGCGGCCAGGGTGAACAGGTAGCTGACGATGGCAAGCGCCTCCCCTTCCGGCGCATAGCCGAGAAAGGTGGGCCTGCCGACGTTGAAGCCGTCCGTGCTGCCCAGCGCCTCCGTCTTCACCAGCACGCCGTAGAGGATCATCGAGAACGCCAGGCTGAGCATGGCGAAGAAGATTTGCCGGTAGCGTGCGACGAGGAACCCCACCAGCACCGCCACGGCCAGGGAAAGGGCGGTGCCGAACGCCAGCAGAACGAACGCGTCGTGCAAATCCAGGTACAGCCCGGCCATGCCGACCACGTACCCGCCGATGCAAAAATAAAGCGCTTGCCCGAAGGAGATCAGGCCCGTCCGCCACAGCACCAGCAAGCCCAGCACCACCAGCCCCTTGGACAGCGCCAGATTGAGCAGAAACACCGCCCACTGGGGCAGGAGAAACCCCGCCGCGGCCAGCACGGCGAGCGCCGCCGCGTATCTCAGCGCGATCTGATAGGAACGGTTCACGGGACGGGCCTCACCCTTAAATCCGCTTGGCGAACGTTTGGCCGAAGAGCCCTTGCGGGCGCAGCACCAGGACGCCCGACATCACCGCGTAAATCACGAACAATTCCACCTCGGGGAGCAGGTGCACCGCCGCCGCCCGGCTGATGCCCACGATCAACGACCCGATCGCCGCGCCGGGCACGCTGCCCATTCCGCCGATCACCACCACGGCGAAAGCCAGCACGATCACTTCCACGCCGATGCCGGGGGTCACGGAAATCATCGGCGCCGTGAGCGCGCCTCCCAGCGCCCCGAGCACCGCGCCCACGACGAAGGTCACGGTGTAAACGCGGCTCACGTTGATGCCGAAGGCCTCGCTCATTTCCCGGTCGTGAATCACCGCCTGCAGAAGCTTGCCCCACCGCGTGCGGTTGACGGCCACCCACAGCAGCCCGCCCACCACCACGGCCATGACGATCAGGGACAGGTCGTAGTTGGAAAAGACGAGGTCGGAAATCTCGGAGATGCCCAGTAGACCGTAAGGCTCGGAGGCGTAGTAGGGGTCGACGCCCCAGATCAGCTTGATCAGGTCCTCGAGCACCAGGAAGGCCGCGTAGGTGACCAACACGATGATCACCTCGTCGCGCTGATACATGAAGCGCAGCAGACCCCGCTCCATGACCACGCCCAGCACCACCCCGACGATCAGAGCCGCCACCAGCAACATGGCGAAGGCGCCCAGCGGCGCCAGACCGGCCTGGGTGTAGATCCCCACCATCGTCGCGGCGCCGTACGCCCCGAAGGCGTAGAGGCTCCCGTGGGCGACGTTGAGGATCTTCATCACGCCGAAGATCAACGTCAGCCCCACGGCGACGAGGAACAGCCAGGACGCGTAGACCAGCCCGTCCACCCCGATGGCGATCGCTGTCAGCATCGGCGGGGCTCCCGGGAGGAGCCCCCGGCCACGCCGGCGGCGGAATCCGCCTGACCGCGGGCGGTGTCCGAAAGGCCACGCTCATGAGGGACCTCGCCAGGCGGGGTCTCCCGAAGGACGTAACTCATGGGGATGAGAACGCTCAAGCGGACCCTAGTTGCACCCTAATTGCCCTCTCGTTGCCGTCTCATTGCCCTCTAATCGCATCGGGCGCCCTTCATGCCGCCCCGGATCCACTCCACGGTTTCGGCCCCCTCGGGGGGATTCACGCACTCGGCGGGGTAGTACTTGATGTCGACGATCGTCGCGCCGCCGGCCGCCTCGTCATACTTGTAGCGCCCCACGGCGGTTTCGGTGATGGCCTGATGACCCTTGCCCAACGCCAGATTCACGCGGGAGCCGAACGCTTCGAACTCCAGGTATTCCATCGCCGCGATGATTTGCTCCGTGGTGGGCCAATTGCCCTCGTTGGCGGCGGCGGCCTTTTCCACCGAAATCTTCAGCGCCAGAAAGGCCTGACCCAGCACGTAGCTCGCATAGACCGGCGGGGTATCGTGACGCCGGATATACTCCGCGCGGAACCAGCGGTTGAGCGGGGTATCGTGGGCATAGACGCCGTAGGGACCCCGCGCACCGATGAGCACCCCGTCCGGCATCTTGTCGCCCAGGCGGAACATATTGGGCTCCGCCGAGGTGAACACCAACTGCGTTCGGCGGTTCAGTCCGCGCGCCGTCGCCTGGAAAATAAAGCTCTCCAGATCGGCGCCCCACAGGCTGGAGTGCACCACGTCCGAGCGGCTCAGCAGGAGCGCGGAAATCTCCGAGCTGTACTGACCGGCGAAAATCTTGGGGAACTGCTTCGTCGTCACTTCGGCCGACGGATGGAGCACGCTCATGGCCGCGCTGAAGTCGCGCCAGGAATCCTGGCCCCAGGCGTAATTCTGGTTGATGCCGCCGTACCTGCCGATGTTCGGCATCATTTCTTTCAGGTAGAGGGCCGCACTGATATTGTCCATTGCGGCGTGGGAGCGGGTGCGGAAGACGTACTTGTAGCTGCCCTGCTCGAAGATGCGCGGCGTCCCGCAGTCGCCGAAGATGGTCAGCGCCTTCAGTTCCTCCGCCACCGGCGCGATGGCCAGGCAGTCGCCGCTGGAGATGTAGCCGATCACGACGTCCACGTTTTGCCGCTGGACGAGATTGCGGAATTCGGCCACCTGCTTGGCCGAACCCCCCGCCTCATCGATGAACACGGGGACGATTTTCGCGCCGAGGATGCCCTTGCTGTCGTAGGGCGACGGAATCGTCCCGCCGTTGATCCCGTCGATCACCAACTGCGATCCGTCCCGCGCGGGGATGCCGAAGGGTCCCGCCGCCGGACCGGCGAGGAACGACACGATCCCGAGCTTGATCTCGGATGTCTGCTGCGCCTGGGCGTGATCCGCCGACAGTCCGAATCCGGCCACCGCCGCGGCGGCCAGCGCCAGTCCGATCGTCAGCCCGAACGGCAGCCCGAACGGCTTAGCCAGGCGCCGGCGCGTGGCGTTTCGAGCCGGCATGAGGCGCTCGTTGATTCGTGTCATCATGATCGATCGCTCCTTCAGGTAGATAGGGGGCCACGGGCGGATCGACCGCCGGGGCCGGCTGCACGGTGCACCGGCGCTTGTCCCCGGGATGCCGCCCGCGCGGGCCGGCGGCCTATTGGCGATGACGGCGTTCTCGAGAATCGCTCGCGGCCGAGGGCGGGACAAAGGATCTTGGGAGGCGGCGCGCCGGATGGCCGCGAAAAACGTCTCTGGACCCTGCTTGTCCCTTCCCCTAGCACCGATGCTGGCCATTGGCAATCGAGGGTGGCCCGGTCTCCGGGGCGGATCTTCTGGCGCCCGCCCGGCGAATTCCGCTGTCTTCGGACGAACGGTGCCGGATGGCCGTTGATCTCGGGCCCCGCACACCATAGACTGGGACAATCTAGCGCGGCGTTGAACACATTCCGCCGCCTGCCCTCTAACTCATACGGAACCGCGAGTCAGGGCCTCGCAGTGGGGCCGAGACCTATCCCGGCGGCCGCCCCGCCATCAACGGATATCAGATCAGGTGAACCGCATGACCGATTACCGCAGGCTCGCCGCCGCGGGCGCCCTCGCCGCCGTGGCGGTATTCGCCACGTTGGCTTTGACGGCTCCGTTCGCGCAGCGCGCATTGGCCCAGGACGACCTGCAACGGGATATCGACGCCCTCATCCGTGCCTCGAAGGCCCGTGCCGCCATCGTCAGAGGCGTGAAGGACTCGGTGGTGCACATCAGCGTGACTAAGAAGGTGCAGGGGCAGGACGGTTCGCGTTTGCCCGACTTGTTCAACGACGAGTTTTTCCGGCGCTTCTTCAAGCCCCGGATGCCCGACCCGCCCCGGGAATTCCGGCAGCGGGGGATGGGCTCCGGAGTCATCGTCAGCGAGGACGGCTACATCCTGAGCAACAATCACGTCGTGGGCGACGCGGACGAGGTGATCGTCAAGCTCACCGATGGCCGGGAGTTCAAGGCGGAAATCGTGGGTACCGACCCGGCGTCGGACATTGCCGTGATCCGCGTGGATGCGACCGATCTGCCCGCCGCCAAGATGGGCAACTCGGACGAGCTGGAAATCGGCGAAAGCGTGATTGCCATCGGCAACCCCTTCGGTCTCGAGCAGACCATCACCGCCGGGATCGTCAGCGCCAAGGGCCGCTCGGGCGTGGGCGTCACGGACTACGAGGACTTCATCCAGACCGACGCCTCCATCAACCCGGGCAACAGCGGGGGGCCGCTGATCAACCTGCGGGGGGAAGTGGTGGGGATCAACACCGCCATCTTCAGCCGCAGCGGCGGCAACATGGGCATCGGGTTCGCCATCCCGATCAACATGACCCAGGCGATCATGAAATCCTTGATCGCTACGGGCAAAGTCACCCGCGGCTTCCTGGGGGTGGTGATTCAGGACGTTACCCAGGACCTGGCCGATGCCCTGGACGTCGAGGTGAACAGCGGGGTGCTGATCGCCAACGTGGGTCCCGATTCGCCCGCCGACCGCGCGGGCATCCGGCAAGGCGATCTGATCGTCACCTTCAACGGCCGGCCGGTGAAATCCTCCAACCAGCTTCGAAATGCCGTGGCCGCGATCCGGCCGGGCGACTCGGTACCCGTGAACCTGATCCGCGAAGGGCGCGAGATGGAAGTGGACGTGGAGATCGGCGAGCAGCCGGCGGATATGCGCGCCGCCTTCCAGCCGGGAAGCCAGCAGCCCATGGACTTCTTCGGGATGAGCGTCGAGCCGTTGAACCCGGCCAGCGCCGAGCAGTTCGGCTACGTGGGGCTAACCGGATTGCTGGTCACTACGATAGAGGAAGACAGCCCAGCGGCCAAAGCGGGGCTGCGCCAGGGAGCGCTGATCGTCGAGGCCAACCGCACCCCCATGAAAACCGTGGCCGAGTTCCGGCGGGTGGTGGAAAAAACCGGGAGCGGAAAGAACCTGCTCTTGCTGGTGCGGCTGGGCGAAATCAGCCGCTTTCTCGTCATCAAGGTGCCCTAACCCACCGATCCAATAGCGGCACGCGGAGATCCCTCGATCGCTCGAAGACTCCTCCCGCCAGCCACCTCCTGGGTGCGCGGCGCCGAGAAGAACGGAGCCGCACTGGCCTCGTTCACCGCCCGGCCGACCTGCGGGACCCGCCGGTGAGGTCAGAAGCCCCGGTCGGCATCGCGGGCGAAGGTTCCCACCACGAAAGTCACCACGCCTAAGCTGATAAAGACGTCCGCCACGTTATTGACGAAGAAACTGGTCGAGTAGAACCGGAAGTGCAGGAAGTCGGTCACCGTGCCGAACCACGCACGGTCGATCAAATTCCCAATCGCACCGGGCAGGATCAGCAGGAACGCCCACTCGGTCC
>JAPUJL010000154.1 GCA_027296185.1 SAR324 cluster bacterium
CAGGGTGCCCCCGCGCTTCGGCTCGGCGGCTCCGGCGGAATCGGCCACCGCCGGCAAAAGGATTGCCACAAATATCGCCAGCGTAATTCCAGCGATTCTGCCAAACGGATTGGGCAACGGGGTCCCGGTGGCTTCAGCGAGTCTCATGATTCGGCCTCCCAATTGGATCGGCGTGGAATTCCCTCGCGTACCCCATACCATCAATCGGCCAAAGAAAAACCCCCTCCGCGGCCGGCATCGCTTTGTCTCCAGCCAGGGACTGGGGGAGGACATCCGTTGTCAAAGACCCTGGGCATTCGCGAGCCGAGTCTGCCGCTTGATATCCGGGAGCAGATCGGCAAGGCTGGCGGAACCTTCACCAGCGACGCTCTAACGCAAAGGAACGCAGATGGATGAGATTACCTATTGGGTCAACGGGGAATTCGTGCCGGCCAGCCGGGCGGTGATGCCGCTGAACAACCGGGGTTACCGGCTGGGGGACGGGGTGTTCGATACGGAGCGCACCTTCAACGGCAAGCTGTTCAAGCTGGACACCCATCTGGAGCGGTTGGGGCGCTCCCTGAAAATGCTGCGCATCGACCTGGGGATGTCCCTGGAGGAGCTGGGCCGCTGCGCCGAGGAGACCGTCGAGCGAAACCTGCACCGGCTGGAGCACGACGGCGACTGGTGGGTTACCCAGACCATTCACCGGGGCGACGGCGGCAACCCGCTCAATCCCGCGCCGCCTTTCATCTCGATCATCGTCGAGCCGCTGGCCTTCGCCCGCTTTGCCCCCTACTACACGAAAGGGGCGCACCTGGTGATCCCCTCGGGCCGCTCCAGCGCCCGCACGGGGATGGATCCCAAGCTGAAGGCGGTGAGCCGGCTGGCCATGGTGCTGGCGGATCTCGAGACCAAGCGGATGGACGAGGATGCCTGGAGCCTGGTGCTGGACGAGGAGGGCAACCTGGCCGAGGTGTTCTACGGCAACCTGTTCCTGGTTCGGGAAGGGGCGATCCGCACGCCGACGCCCCGCGCCATTCTGGAAGGGATCACCCGCGCCACGACCATTGGGCTGGCGCGGGAGGCGGGCTACGAGGTGATCGAGCAGAATCTGCAGCCTTACGACCTCTACACCGCCGACGAGGCGTTCATCACGACGACCAGCTATTGCATCCTGCCGGTGAGCGAGCTCAACGGCGCCCCCATCGGCGAGGCGGTGCCGGGTCCCGTCACCCAACGGCTCACCGAGGCCTGGAACGGCGTCGCCGGCCTCGACGTCGCCGAGCAGATGCGCCGCTACGCCGGCCTCGCCGGCCCCACCCGGGCGGCCCAGCCGATCACCGCGGCGCGCTGAGGTTCCGGGCGGCCGACGGACATCGGATATTCCGGGGAGCTCGGCGGCCTGGGTTTCCGGCGTCCGCTCCTGGCCATGGCCCCCGGCACCGGTTTCGGGCAGGATAGCCTCCAGGGGCCGGCGGCGGTTGCTGCCGGTGCCGCGAATCGTCATGGAAACCGCATCCAATTCCGGCCGGGGCGGCGGGTGGCTCCGCCGAACCCTCCAAGCCGCGGCGCTGATCGTGGTCCTGGGCGCATTGGGCTACGGGGCGGTGTGGGCGCTCCAGCACGATGGACTGCTCTGGCTGGCCGCGGCCAACAGCTGGCTGGCGGACAATCTCATCGCCGTGCTCGGCTATGGCGGGGTGTTCGTGCTAATGGCCATCGAGTCGAGCTTCATTCCCTTTCCTTCCGAAATCGTGATCCCGCCCGCGGGGGATCTGGCGCGGCGTCTGCCCGACTGGAGCTTGACCGGCGTGATCGTGGCGGGCATCGCCGGTTCCTTGGTGGGGGCGTTGATCAACTACGGCCTGGCGCGCTACCTGGGCCGTGCGGCGATCGTGGGACTCATCGGCCGCTACGGGCGGTACGTCCACATCTCGGTGAAGGCCTACGACCGCAGCGAGGCGTTCTTCCACCGGCACGGGGAGATCGCCACCTTCACGGGCCGGCTGATTCCAGGCATCCGCCAGATCGTCTCCCTGCCGGCGGGGCTGGCGCGGATGAACCTGGCCGTGTTCTCGCTGCTTACCGCCCTCGGCGCGGGGCTGTGGGTGGCGATGCTGGCCGTGGTGGGTTACCGATTCGGCCAGGACGCCGAACGGGTGTCCGGGGCGTTGGCCACCTATTCGGTCTGGCTGGTGGGCGGGGCGCTGCTGCTGGTCGCCGCCTATGTGGCCTTCCATCGCCTGAGGCGCCGGACACGGGAATCGTCGTGAGCAGACACGGCTTGAAGGAGGTGGTCCACGTCGTCGTGCGGGGACGCGTGCAAGGCGTCGGCTTCCGCTACCACGCCGAGACGGTGGCCCGGCGGCACGGTGTGGCGGGCTGGGTGCGTAACCTGCCGACGGGAGAGGTAGAAATTCTGGCCCGCCTCGATGACGCCCGTAAGGCCGGTTTCCTGGCCGAGATCCGCCAGGGGCCGCCCGCCGCACGGGTCACGGGGATGGAGGTGGGGCCGGCTCCCCCCGGCATGACGCCTCCGGCGGCGGGGTTCTCCGTCCGGTTTTGATCCCACGATCCAGGCCACCGTGGCAAACGCCGGGCTTCGCGGAGCGGATCGCCCAGCCCCCGGCCCGCCCGGCAAGGGTTGGCAGTCGCAATTCGAGCACACCAGGGAAAGCAAATTTGTTTGACATCCCCCCGAATATCGGGGATTTAGAGGGGGCATCCGTCGGGGAGCGGCTTCCGCGCCCCTGCGGAAGCCTGGGCGATGGACAGTATCCAGCTATTCCTCGTACCGTCCGATATCTAGATCTCGCAGGAGTTGGTCCTCGTAAATTCCGACGCGAAAAAAGGAGACTCCATGACGAAAGCTGAGTTGATCGACAAAGCAGCAGCCCAATCCAAAATCAGCAAAGCGGAGGCGGGGCGGGTGCTCGACAGCCTGATCGGTTCCGTCACGCAGGCGCTCGCCAAGGGCGAATCGGTGACCCTCGTCGGGTTCGGCACGTTCTCCGTCAGCAGCCGGGCGGCGCGCCAGGGACGTAATCCACAAACCGGCAGCCCCATCTCCATTGCGGCTTCCAAAGTCCCGCGCTTCAAGGCCGGCAAGAGCCTGAAGGACGCCGTCAACCACCGCTAGGCCGAGTCCCGGCCATCCGCTGCTGGAAACCATGCTCCGAGGTGCCTCGCCGCGCGCTCCAAACCCGCGGGCGGGGGGCACCCTAAGATGACAAGCGCACAGGCGTGTGTTAACTTGCACGTCTCGCAAGAGCCGATTTGGCGCTATCGTCGGAAGAGGTTATTGCAGTGGGCATCAATCGGGCGACCCTGGGACGGATCGGAAAAAAGCTCAACGGCATGCTCGCCGATCTGGAAGCGGAAGTGGCGAGCACGGTAGGCGGAATGCGTGGCGGCACCGGCGCCTTTCCCGACCCGACGGATCGCGCGTCGCTCGAATCGGACCGCAACCTGACCCTGCGCATCCGCGACCGGGAGCGCATGCTGAAGAAAAAGATCGAGGATGCCATCGCACGCATCGAAGACGGGACGTTCGGCTTGTGCGAGGTGTGCGGCGAGCAGATCGGTATCGAGCGGCTGGAAGCCCGGCCCGTGACAACTCTGTGTATCGACTGCAAGGAATCTCAAGAAGAGGATGAATCCCGCTTGAAAACCGGGTGATCCCTTCCTTCCCACATCCCGTGTAGCGCCAACCGTCCTTGGCCGGTGCGCCGGCCCTGGTACGGATCGGGCTCCGCGGCCCGCCGTCGAGGCCTGGGCGGAACCTTGCGATGATTCTCTCCGACTCGACCCTGAAACGGATGCTCGCCTCGGGCGAGCTCATCGTGGAACCGCTGGCAGAGCACCAGCTTCAGCCGGCTTCCATCGACTTGCGGTTGGGGAAGCACTTCCTCAAGCTGGACGAGAACGACGTGGATCTGATCCGCATGGATCGGCCTCTGCGCTATACCGAGCTAACTCAGGACGAGATCGTGATTCCGGCCCACTCGTTCCTGCTCGCCTCCACCCAGGAATACATCCGACTGCCCGACGACGTCACGGCGTTCGTGGAAGGCCGCAGCTCGATCGGCCGCATCGGCCTGTTCGTACAAAACGCCGGGTGGGTGGACCCGGGGTTCGAGGGGGAACTGACGCTGGAGCTCTACAACGCCAACCGCCTGCCCATCAAGCTCGTGGCGGGGCGGCGCATCTGCCAATTGGTGTTCGCGCGGATGGATGCCCGGGCCGCTGCGCCCTACCGGGGCAAGTACCAGGGCCAGCGCAAGCCGGTCGGGAGCCGCATCTTTCTCGACACCGAGCCGGAAATCACCCCGCAAACCTCGCCGGAGCCTGTCACCTGAAGCGGGCTTCCAGAAAACGGGAAAAGGCGGGAACCGATGCTCCAGGGCCCCCTGGGGCCCCTGAGCGCCGGCGCTACTCGGCAGCCAGCTTGTAAATCGGCCCTTCCGGATAGAAGACGCGAAAGCGGTCGTTGCGGATAGGGTTGTAGCGCAGTTGCTTCAACTCCCTGCCGCGAAGCTCGCCTTCCACCGCCTCCCCCGTGAGCCAGGACCAGCGGCTGCCGGTCTGCTCGTCCCGCAGCCCTTCCCCGCCGTCTCCCGAGCCTTCGCTTCGGAAGGTCAGCACCCGCCCGTCCAGCGTGCGGCTCCAGGCGGTGGCGGTGCCGGAGTCCCGCGAGTAGTAGACCAGGAGCTCCTCGCCGTTGAAGCGGTCGTTAACCACGTTCCGCTCCTCGAGCACCCGAAATGGGTAGAGCTTGCCCTCGAAGCGCACCACCACGGCCAAGCCAATGCGGCGGCTTCCGCCCAGCCCCCGGTAAGTGCCCATGAACCCGCGGGTGCCGAACCCGGGCAGAACGAGGGTGTTGGGGTGGGAGCGTTTCCACTGGGACCAGGAGGTGAGGGTGGAGGGCATGAAGGTCAGCTGCGCCCCTTTCAGCGGGCCGGTTTCCGCGCGCCCCGTCACATGCACCCAGAGGGACTCCGTTTGGCGGTCGTACATGACGAAGGAATTTTCGTAGAGTATCCCCTCGTGGCCGAAGCTCAGCACCCGGCCGTTCAATGTGCGCTCATACACGATGGGCGTCTGGCAGAGCGGTCACCACGAGACCGCGATGGGCACACCCCCGATCGTGTCGTTGCCCAACTCGTGAAGCCCCATCACCGAGATGGGGTAAGCCTTGGCCTCGCCCCGGTGGGCCACGCCGATCACGGCGTCCCTGGGGTGAATCCAGCCGTTCCGCTCGGCTTCCTCGGCGCTGGCCATCTTGGGATCGTCGAAAACGGGGAATGCATCCCGGGGCACCGCCCGGTACCCGAAGGGCGCCTCCTCGGAACCTCCCAACTGGCAGAAGGCGAGACAGCCGCCGACGGCCAAAACCAGCAGAATCGCCGCCGTCGGGAGCAATCGCTTCCAGTTCTCGCTGATTCGCACGGCGTCCTTTCTGTCGTCGGGTTCCCGGCGGCGCGGGGGGCGCGCCATCTCCCGGGCAGCCTGCGCGCCCCGGCCCGGCCTCGGATGTGAAGTGGACCACAAAGCCGTCGGCGCTGCTCCGGCGGGCATGGTACGCCGATCCTACCCGCGCTCCGCGATGGCCACCCGCGGCCGGCCCGCCAGATCGTTGCGAATCTCCCGGAACTGGAGGCCGGGTTG
>JAPUJL010000155.1 GCA_027296185.1 SAR324 cluster bacterium
GAGATGGATTCCCCCAAATCGGGCACCTGGATGTCAACGAGCATTGCGGTTCCTTTTCGTCGAGCGGCGGGGCGCGTCCCGGGCGGGCGGGCGCACTCGGGGGATGGGCCGGGCGATGGGCCCGGGTTGCACCCGCCGGTCAGGCCAGCGCTTCGGCCACGATCGCCTTCTGCTCCTCCGCGTGAGCGCGATGGGAGCCCACCGCCGGGCTCGCTGCCGCCGGGCGGCCCACGTAACGCAGTTTCAGCTTCTTGGGCAGCAGCGCCTCCATTCTGGGTTGAACGAAGGTCCAGGCGCCCATGTTTTGCGGATCTTCCTGCACCCAGCACGCTTCCTTGACGTTGGGGTACTGGCCGAGCACCTCCTTGGCCTGATCGACCGGGAAGGGATAGAGCTGCTCCAGCCGCACCAGGGCCACGTGCTCCAGTTCCCGCTTGCGCCGCTCGGCAAGGAGGTCGTAGTAGACCTTGCCGCTGCAGAAGACGATGCGGCGCACCCCCTCCGGCGGGATGGCGTCCCGCTCGTAGAGCACCTCGCGGAACGTGCCGTTGATCAGGTCGGCGATCGTGGAGGTGGCCAAGGGATGGCGCAGCAGGCTCTTCGGCGCCATGGAGATCAGCGGCTTGCGGAAGCTCCGCCGGATCTGCCGGCGCAGCATGTGGAAGTTCTGGGCGGGCGTGGTGGCGTAGCACACCTGGATGTTGTCTTCGGCGCAAAGCTGCAGGAAACGCTCGATCCGGGCGCTGGAGTGCTCGGGCCCCTGCCCCTCGAAGCCGTGGGGCAGCAGCATGACCAGCCCGCTCATGCGCAACCACTTGACCTCCGAGGAGGCGATGAACTGATCGACGATCACCTGGGCACCGTTCGCGAAGTCCCCGAACTGCGCCTCCCACAGAATCAGGGAGAGCGGATCGGCGAGAGAATAGCCGAAGTCGAAGCCCAACACCCCAGCCTCGGAAAGCGGGCTGTCGTGGATGGAGAACACCCCCCGTGGCGTGGTGAGGTGCTGTAGCGCCGTGTAGTCCTCGCCCGTCTCGATATCCACCAGGTTGGCATGGCGGTGGCTGAAGGTGCCCCGCGTGCAGTCCTGGCCGCTCAACCGGACGTGGTAGCCCTCCCGCAACAGGCTTCCGTAGGCCAGCAGTTCCCCGAAGCCCCAGTCGATCCGCACCTCGCCGGCCATCATCTGCCTGCGCGTTTCCAGCAGCTTGGCGATGCGGGGATGGGGGGTGAATCCCTCGGGACAGGAGGTCAGGTCGTCGGAGATTTCCTGCAGCACCTCGCGGTTCACCTCCGTGACCACGATCTGCCGCGGGTCGTGGCGCTCCAGCCCGGTCCACGCGCCGTGCAGGGTATCGGTGACGGAGCGGATGCCGTTGGCGCGGGTCTCCTCCAGCGCCCGGTCGAGCACGGCGCGATGGTTCTGCTGGATCGTCCCGATCTCCTCGGCGCTGAGCACGCCTTCCTCCCGCAGCTTGGCCGAGTATATTTCCAGGGTCGAGGGGTGCTGGCGGACCAGCTTGTAGGTGAGCGGCTGGGTGAAGCTGGGCTCGTCCATCTCGTTGTGTCCGTGCCGGCGGTAGCAGAACATGTCGATCACGACGTCCGTGTGGAATGTCTGCCGAAAATTCACCGCGAGCTTGACCACATGGTGCACCGCCTCCGGATCGTCGCCGTTCACGTGGAACACCGGCACCAGGAGGATCTTCGCCATGTCGCTGGGGTAGGCGAAGGAGCGGGCGAAGCGGGGGTGTGTCGTGAACCCGATCTGGTTGTTCACGATGATGTGGATCGTGCCGCCGGTGGTGTAGCCCTCCAATTGCGACAGGTTCAGCGTCTCGGGCACCAAGCCCTGTCCGGCGAAGGCGGCATCGCCGTGCATCAGCACCGGCATCACCTGGGTGCGCTCACGGTCGCCGCGGCGATCCTGCTTGGCGCGCACGTTCCCCTCGACCACCGGGTTCACCGCT
This sequence comes from SAR324 cluster bacterium, assembly GCA_027296185.1. Lineage (GTDB taxonomy): Bacteria > SAR324 > SAR324 > SAR324 > JACQKK01 > JAPUJL01. Next base: position 1,971 of record JAPUJL010000155.1, read on the forward strand.
TCCAGATGGCTGGGGTTGAAGCTGAGGGACAGGTGAATTTCCCGCCCCGAGCGCGTCTTGCGGTCGCTGGAATAGCCCAGGTGGTACTTGACGTCGCCGGTTCCGTCCAGGGGATTGATGTCGGTGGCGTCCTCGAATTCGGAAAAGACGAACTGCGGTGCCTTTTCCATCACGTTCACCAGGACGTTCAGGCGGCCCCGGTGGGACATGCCCATCACGATCTCCTCGACGCCCAGCTCCGCCGCTTCCTCGACCAGGCCGTCGAGCAGGGTGATCAGCGTCTCCGCACCCTCGAGGGAGAAGCGCTTCTGGCCCACGAACTTGGTGTGCAGGAACTTCTCGAACAGCTCCGCCCGGGTGAGCATGGTCAGGATGTCCCGCCGCGTCTCCTTGTCGAAGCGGGGCCGATTCCAGGTCTGCTCCATGGCCTGCTGCAGCCACAGCCGCTGGGACTGGTCGCGGATCATCATGTATTCCATGCCCACCGGGCCGCAGTAGGTCTGGGTCACCTGATCCACGATCTCGCGCAACGTGCGCGTCGAGGGCGCCACCAACGTTCCGGTGGAATACGTCTCGTCCAGATCCGCCTCGCTCAACCCGAAAAATTGCAGGGACAAATCCGGCGGCCGTTCCAGGTGGGGCCGGCCCAAAGGATCCAGGTTGGCGCGGGTATGGCCGAAGACCCGGTAATTGTTGATCAGTTGGAACACGCCCGATTGCTTCGCCCCGTCGCCGGAGAGACCCGGCCCGGCGGCGTGCTGCTCCGGAACGGTGAACATCGAGGCATCGGCCTGCCGTGCGGGCCCAACCTTCGGGCCAGCCCCCGGGCCAACCTGCGGCCCAGCCGAGCCGCCATCCCCCCGGTAGCCGCCGCTGGGGGAGCTCCGCCGGCCCAAGGCGGAATGACCGTTGGCTACGGCGTCGAAGAAGGCGCGCCATTGGGGGTCCAGCGATGCGGGCGCCTCAAGATAGTTCCGGTAGAGGTCCTCCAGAAACTCGCTGTTGACGCCGGAGAGAACGGTGGAAAAATCCGCGGGGTTGTCCATCGTCGCGACTGGGTGGCTCGTCGAATCGGTGGGACCGGCAGGGACCGGGGGAACAAAATCCGTAGGCGAATTGAAACATGATCCGCCAGAAACGCTGGGAAATCAAGCGGATCGCCCGATTCGCACGGGTCCGCCACCCGCCGTGGCGTGGGTCCAGGAGGGCGGCAAGCTACCTCAGTTCAGGGTCTGGACCAGGAATCGTCGGGCCCATGCCCGGGATTGGGCAATTGTGGAACGAAATGGCATACTGGCGCGGTCCGCCCGCCGCCGCCACCCGCCGCCGGATGGGATATGGGCCGGCGCCGGGCGCAAATCTTCAACCGAGGGACAAGCGGTTCAATGAAGCGAATAATCCTCGTCCGTCACGGCGAAACCTATCAAAACCGGGATCACGTGGTGCAGGGGCAGGACCCGACCCGGGGCAAGCTGACCGAGGAGGGGATCATGCAGGCCATGCTGCTCGGCAAGGCGCTGGGCGGGGAGTCCTTCGACGTCGCCTACACCAGCACCCTGGAGCGCGCGGTGCTGACCCTGAGCCTGGTGCTCATCGAGCAGCAGGGTCCGAAGACCGTCCCCATCCGCTTCGCCGACGAGTTGCGCGAGATCGACCAAGGGGTGCTCAACGGCCGCACCCACGAGGACTGGAAGGGCGCCATCACCGGCGATCCCATGGCCTGGCGCCCCGAGGGCGGAGAAAGCTGGCTGGACGTGCAGGAGCGGGTGACGCGCTATCTGCACGACGTGATCCTGGCGGACGAGCATCGCAGCATCCTCATCGTCGCTCACGGGGGCGTGAACCGGGGCTTGCTCTCCTCGCTGCTGGGGTTCCCCATGAGCCTGTCCTGGCAAGGCCCCGGTGTGGGAACGCCGCAAAGCAACACCTGCTGCAACCGCCTCCACATCAAGGACAACGGCACGGTCGCCTTCGCGGAAATCAACGACACGTCCCACTTGGAAGGGCACGAGGATTTCGCCGGGCGCGGTCAACGCTGGAACCTGAAGGAGCGGAAGTGGGAACTGCTCGGCCCGCCGGCCGAGACCTACGAGGCAAGCTTTCTCGCGTCCTGACCCAGGCCGGGGCGGCCCCGCGGCTTCGGATACTTGTCGAATGGTTCGGCGGAAGCCGCCTGGGCAGCGGGCGAGGGCGTGACCTTGCCACGAGCTGATTTTAGTTTGCTCCGACTTTAATTTGTCATTCCGAGCGAAGCGAGGAATCTCTACTGGGCCGTTCGAACCTGGATAATCGTGCGGCCTCGTCGAGGTGCTGCTCGATGCGCAACGTGACGTTTGCGCCGGCTGTGCGGGTATTTAAGGCCGGACTATTCGGGGTAGTTCATGAGGTCGGCGATCACCCGGTGACCGTCGGGGATGCGCACCCCCGAGCGCTCCGCTTCGGTCTCTCCGTATTTTTTGCGCAGCTTCCCGTTCTGCAGTTGATCCCCCGTCGCCATGGCGAAAGGCACCGGCGCCGCCACGTGGGTGCGGCGGGCCACGGGCGTGGCGTGATCGGAGGTGATGAGCAGCTTGAACGGCCCCACGGTGGGCAGCCCCTCGATCAGCGGGCCGACGATCTCCCG
>JAPUJL010000156.1 GCA_027296185.1 SAR324 cluster bacterium
GCGAGGAATCCCTCGAACGGACCGTGGCCCTCCGGCAACGGTTGGATGCGGACGAGGACTTCTTCGAGCTGGCCGCGGCGGAGTCCGAGGATCCCAGCGTGACCCAGAACAAGGGCGACCTGGGCTTCATTGCGCGCGGCCAGTTCGTCAAGGAGTTCGAGGAAGCCGCTTTCGCCATGAAGCTGGGCGAGGTCAGCACACCGGTGGAAACCCAGTTCGGCTATCACCTGATTACCGTCATCGACGAGCGGATAGACGAGGGCATCGATTGCGAGCGGATGGACGACATTGCCCGCAACCGTTATTCGGACACGGTGTTCCGCAGGCTGCGCCAGGAGCGGATGACCCGTTATCTGGCCCGGCTCCGAAAGGATGCGGAAATCCAGGTGCTCGACACGCCATGAACCCCAGGCGAATATCCGCGGCCCTCGGCTCCTGGGTGCTCTTGCTGGCTTGGGTGCCCGCCGCTGGAGCGCAGAGCCTGCTCAGCATGCCGCCCCAGGAGTGGACCACCGTCGTGGCCGCGGGGGATGCCGGGGCGCGCTACCTGGCCCAGCTGCCCGAGCCTCCCAGCCTGTTCGCCCTGCTCGATATGGTCGAGCGGGGCGAGGGGCGCGCGGCCTATCCCCTGCTACTGGAACGGTTCCACGAGCCCAGTCCCGCCATTCTGCTCGGGCGCTGGTACTGGCGCGACGTGCGGCGCCGGCACATCGCCGCACTGCTGCGGGCGGGCGAAGGCATCGCCGCCCCGGAGGCCCAAGAGGAGGCGGCCCATGTCTTCGTGGACGAGTTTCCCGACGACCCCTATTTTTCCACCGCATTCTTCTTTTTGAACCAGGCCCTCTACCGGCAGGGATTACCGTTGGAGGAATCGTTCTTCTTCGACGACGCGGCGCTGGAATCGCTGCCGCCGTGGATGCAGTCCCGCTACCCGATCATGCAGGCCGAATCCGCCGAACGGCAAGGCGATTTCGCCGTGGCGGCGGCCTACCGGCTCTCCGAGATGGAACGCGCCACGGGTCTCCGGCAGTCCACCCGGGCGCAGGTATTGGAATTGTTGGGGCGCCTCCCGGGACCCGAGGCGCTGGAGGCGTTTCTGGCGCGCTATCCGGAGACCGAATGGATCGCGTCCGAAATCCCCCTGCTCCACACCAAGGCGCTGATCAACGCGGGCCGGCTGGACGATGCGTACCTGGCCCTCGAGCGGATCGCCCGGAGCGGTTCCGGGCTCAGCGGCGCCCAGGTGAAAGCCCTGCGCGACACCCGCACCGAGGTGGAGCGCGCCGTGCTCACCCAGCCGCGCCGCATCGGGGTGCTGCTGCCCCTGAGCAGCTCCAACGCCGCGCTGCGGAGTTTGGCGCGGGATACGCTCGACGGGCTGCGCATGGCGGTGCAGTTCGCCCGCCCGCCCGAATCGGCGCGGGTGCGGTTGGGGAACCTGGTCGGGCAGGACCTGGATCCCGGGACCGAGGGGCATGGCCCGAACGGCACGGGGGCCGGATTCGAGTTGGTGATCAAGGATACGGCCAACCGCTCGGCCCGGACGGCGCGCATGGTGGAAGAGCTCGTGCGGCGCGATCGCGTGATCGCCATCGTCGGACCCGTCGCCCGGTCGGAATCGGTCAGTGCCATGCAGCGTGCGGAGGAACTGGGCGTGCCCATCCTCACCCTCTCGATCACCGCGGCGATTCCACCGGACGCGCGCTTCAGCTTCCGCCACAACAAAAGCCAGGAGCAGGAGGTGCGGGACCTGGTGCGCTATGCGATGGACTACCTCTCCGTGCGGCGCTTCGCCATCCTCTTTCCCCGCAACAAATACGGCGAGGCGATGCGCGAGCTGATGTGGAGCGAGGTGGCGGCCAACGGTGGGGAGGTGGTGGGCATCAGCTCGTTCCTCGCCGCCACCTCCGCCAACGAGGCGGAGGTGGCCGTGGGGATGAAGGCGATCTTCGAAAATTTGGCCGGCATCGACCGATTCGTCTTGCCGGAAGACCGCGCCTTGATCGAGGCCGCCGAGGACGACCATCCGGACCCGCGCATCCAGTTCGACGCCTTGTTCATTCCCATTCATGCCGGCGGGGAGCAGGCGCTACGGGTGATCGCGCCCTATCCGGCCACAGTGGATGCGGAGGTCAAGGTGCTGCTGGGCACCCGTAATTGGAACAGCGAGGGGGTGCTGGTCGCGGGGGCGGGCAAGCTCAACGGCGCGGTGTTCGTGGATTCCTACCACAAGGAGAGCATCCACGAGAACAACCAGGCCTTCCGTGTCCGCCACCGCTACTTGTTTCGCCACCGCCCCGACTACCGGGCACCCTCGTTCTACACGGCGCTGGGCTACGACTCCCTGGCGATCCTGACCGGGTTGCTGGTAGATCCCAAAATCCGCACCCGGGAACGGCTGGCCCGCGCCATCGCGGACATGGCGCCCTTTGCCGGCTTGACGGGCCTCACCTCCTTCATCGGCTCGGGTTATGCGGTGAAAGAATCCATGATCCTTCGGATCGCCGGCAATCGCATCGTCACGGCGTTTCCGTAGGGGGCATTTCTCGAGAGGTAGCCGCGGAGGTGCAGCTTATTCGTTACTCTCGCTGCGGAGCAAGGCAATCATGAGCGGCGCAAACCTTTATCGCTTCGCCATCGTGGGGGCAGGGATGATCGCCGAGTGGCACGCCCGGGCCATCGCCGAATTGCCCAACGCCGAGCTGACGGCCGTCTGCGACCACGGCTCGGGCAAGGCCGGCCGGGTCGGGCCGCGCTGCGAGTGCCGGAACGGTTGCGACTTGGAGCGGCTCCTGGCACGGGACGACGTGGACGTAGTGGCCGTGGCCACGCCCAGCGGCACTCATGCCCAAATCGCCGAGCAGGCCGCCCGCCACGGCAAGCACTGCCTCGTGGAAAAGCCCCTCGACGTGACCCTGGAGGCAGTGGACCGCATGATCGCCGCCCACGAGCGGGCGGGGACGTTCCTCGGCGGCATCTTCAACCAGCGCTACACGGCTACCGCGCAACTGCTCAAACAGGCGGTGGAGGCCGGGCGCTTCGGGCGCCTCACCTTCGGCACCGCCTACTGCCCCAGGTGGCGCGATCAGGCCTACTACGACGAGGGCGGCTGGAAGGGAACCCAGGCCCTGGATGGTGGCGGGGCAATGATGAACCAGGGCATTCACGCCATCGACCTGCTGCAATGGCTGATGGGGCCCGTAAAGCGCGTCACGGCCATGACCGGCACCCTGGCTCACGAGCGGATCGACGTGGAGGACACCGGCGTCGCGGCGGTCGAGTTCCGCAACGGCGCCCTCGGGCTGATCGCCTGCACGACCAGCATGTACCCCGGTCACTTCCGCATGGTCGAGGTGGCGGGCGTAGACGGAACGGTCTCCCTGGCGGACAGCAACTTTCTGTGCTGGCAATTCCGCAGGGAAGCGCCCGAGGACCGGCGCATCCAGACCGAGCACAGGGGGCTGCCCCCCACCTCGCTGGGCGCGGCCGATCCGTCGGCGGGCTTCACGGTGGACAGCCACCGGGAGAACTTCGCGGCCTTCCTGTCCGCGCTAGAAGCCGCAACGCCGCCCGCGATCGACGGCAGGGAAGCCCGCAAGGCCGTGGAAATCGTGCTCGCCATCTACGAATCGGCACGCCGCGGCGGCGCGCCGGTGGAACTTTCCGCCCCGAGCCCTTGACCGCGGGACTGACGCGCCGAAAATCGGCTTGACCGTACCGTCGCGCCCCCAGTAGATTGCGGAAATGTGAGTTTGCTCACGTTCTTGGGGGGCCGCCAATACCGGCGAAGGCTCGGAGCGGCGGTGGTTCCGACCGTATCAACCGTGAAGGAGCTCGCTTGGCCATGGCGATTCGTCTCTCCCGGGTGCTGCTCCCGCCGGCGCTCGCCGCCGCGATCCTGGTTGGCGCGCACACCGCGGGTGCGGCGGGCATCGAGGATACCTCCGACGCGCCGGCCCGGACCCTGCCCCCGTTTCCCCACAACGGCGTGGAACACTGGGTCAACAGCGAGCCTCTCCACACCGGCGACCTGTTGGGCCAGGTGTTGCTGATCGAGGTCTGGACGACCAGTTGAATTAACTGCATCCGCAGCATCCCGTGGGTCCACGGGCTGGAAGAGCGGTTCGGCGGCCGGGGATTCCGGGTGATCGGCATTCACACCCCGGAGTATGAGTTCGAGAAGGACCGCAACCGGGTGATGCGATTCGCCCAAAAATTCAAGGTGACCCACCCGGTCTACGTGGATAACGATTTGCTGTACTGGGACGCCTTGGAATCTGAAAACTGGCCGGAGTTTTACCTGGTGGACCGGCAGGGCACGATTCGCGGGAAAATCGTCGGGGAGATGCACGAGGGGAGCCGCCGTGCCGCGAAATTCGAGGCGCTGCTGCAGGAGTTGTTGGACGAGTAGCCTGCCCCGGAGGCCGGGCGCCGTCCGGGGGATGCTGGGCTCAGGGCGGTCTCCGAACCGGCATGGGGGGATCGCGTTCGCCCGCGTACCGGTGATGCCGGCGCCACGCGGGAGCGGGAGGGAATCGATGCAGTTCAGCCACTTGGGAGATGGCCGTTGATCGGGCGAAGCAATCTGGGCCGGAAGTCCTTCTCCGTGCCGTGGCGGCCATTGCTGCTGGCGGTGGCCCTCTTGCTTCTTGCGGCCGACGGCGCCTGGAGCCACGAGTTTTGGGTGCTCACACCGGAACAGATCGCGGAGGTGAACGCTCAGCCCGTTGCCCAGATCTTCACTGAATTCAACGCGACGAATATTTCGATGATCGTCGTCACCATGGTGTTCCTGGTGGCCTGGGTGCTGCTCGGATTCACCGGTGCCCGGGAGCTGTTTCCCGATCTACAGGTGCGGTTGGCCTCCTATGCCGGGTTCGCGGCCCTAGCGCTACGGATCGGCTTGGCCGTCATGCTGGGCATGGCCGCGTTCGGCTTGGCGCCGCGGGTGGGCACGGAAATCTTCGAGGCTCCCGTGCTCGGCGCCCCGGATTTGGAGTTGCGGCTCGTGCACCCGTTCTGGATCTGGATCGCCTGGGCCGAGGCGGGGGTGGCCGCCGCCTTCCTGCTGGGCATCTACGTGCGTGCCGCGGCTGCGGTGACCCTCGTCATCGGGGGCCTGGGGCTGATGCTGTTCGGAACGGGCATGGTGGCTTACATCGGCTTGGTGGGCGGCGCGGCGATCTACCTCCTGCTCCAGGGGGCCGGCTCCTTTTACGTACCGTTGCCGGCGTTTCCCGGCACCCGGCGCATCACCCGGTGGCTGGCGGATCAACCCCGCGCCCGGGCGCAAGTGCTGCTGCGGGTACTGGCCGGGGTGAATCTGATGTACCTGGGGATCGACTTCAAGCTACTCCAGCCGAATTTGGCCGTTGCGATGATCGTCGAGCATCAGGTGCCCACGTTCGGGATGGAAACGGCCACCTTTGTGCTGTGGATGGCCCTGGTCGAAACGCTGTCCGGGGCGCTCATTCTCGCGGGGATCCTGATCCGGCCGCTGGCTTTCTTCCTGATCGCCTCCTTTTTGTTCTTTAGCCTGCTGATGGGAGAGAGCGTGTTCTCCCACATCATCTTCTACGCCCTGCTCGTATCCTTCGTGACCAATGCCGCCGGCCGTTGGCGGCGGCCCATCGCCACCGACCGCCCGGGAAAGATTCTCATCCTCGGCGGCGGGTTCGCCGGTGTCCACTGCGCGTTGCGGTTGGAGCGGCTACTGGGCCGGTTCACCAACGTCGAGGTGACGCTGGTGCACCGGGAATCGTACTTCCAGTTCCACCCGTTGTTGCTGGAGGTCGTGGGCGGAACGATCCAGCCGGGCAACATCGTCAACCCGATCCGCCGGATTTGCACTCGCACTCAATTTTTTCACGGCGAAGCCACCTCGATCGACACGGACGCTCGCCAGGCTTCGGTCGCCTTGATCTCCGGTGAGGAGATCACGCTCGGGTACGACCAGTTGGTCGTCGCGCTGGAGTGGGAGGCCGATTTCTCCGGAAGTCCCGGCCTGGCGGATCATGCCCATCCGATCATGACCGTCGGCGACGCATTGTTCCTTCGGCAACGGGTACTCCAGCGGCTGGAGGAGGCTGAATATCTCCTCCGGCGGGATCCACAAGCGGACACCGCCCCCCTGCTGACCTTCGCGATGATCGGCG
>JAPUJL010000157.1 GCA_027296185.1 SAR324 cluster bacterium
CTCGGGCAATGCGGCCAGCCGCGCCTCGATCAGGCCGCCGAGGGTGTCCGGGAGCCCGAGCGCGTCCGCCGCGGCCGGATCGAAGCGCCACTCGCCGCCTTCGCCCGGCTCCGCGCTGGACTCGGGGACTCCGGCTTCGCCGTCTGGGGCGCCGCGATCCGGCACTCCCGCTTCGCCGTTTGGGCCGCCGCGAATCAACACGCCACCTTCCAGCAGGTGCGGGAAGGCCTGTTCCAACACCAGAGGATTGCCGCCCCAACGGCGGAGAATCCAATCGGCCGTGGATTGAGCAGCCTGGACGGCCTGCCGCGCGCCGCCCTCGGCCGGGGCGAGCCGCCGCGCCACCCAAGCGGCCGCTTCGGCGGGGGCGAGGGGCGCCAGATTGACCCAGTGCAACGCGGGGTGCCGGCCTAGCCGCTCCAGCCAGAGGGCCAGGGGGCGCTCGGGCTCCATGACGTCCAGCGCGCCCAGGATGGCCACACCGTGATCCCCCAGCCGGTGAAACAGGGTGCGCAGCCAGGCCACGGAATCTCCATCGGCCCGTTGCAGTCCTCCGATCCAGAGCACCAGTGGCCGTTCCCGGCCGGCCAGGGCGCAGATGGCGTCGGTCAACACCGCCAACATCCGCGGCCGGGCCCGATCGGCGGGAATGGGCGCGGGCGGCTCCTGCTTCGGCAGCAACGTGGAAAGATCGGGCAGCAAGCCGGTCAGCAGCGCACCGTTGTCCCCCACCCGGCTGTTGAGGGAATAAAGCAGGTCGCGCCGCCGATCGCTGCTGAGGTATTCCCAGCGTTGGAGCAGGGCACTCAACAGGGCCAGCGGAATCTGAAAGGGGGCACTCCACCCGGCAGCGGGCACCTCGGCCCGCAGCACCAGGGCGCCCGAAGCTTCCATGGAAAAGGCGAGGCTTTCGAACAGGCTGCGCTTGCCCAGTCCCGCCTCCCCGGCGAGCAGGAGCAGCGAGCCCTCGCCCATGGCTGCCCGCGCCAGGGCGGATCGTACGGCCTCCTGAGCCGATTCCCGGCCGGACACCCGGTCGCCCGGGGCCGTGGGGTGGGGCGTGTCGAAGCGGCCCAGGGGAACGGTCCGCGGCTTGGCCCAATCGCGCAGATCGGCCAGCAGCGCCGCCGCCGACGGGTAACGCTCCTGGGGCTGGCGGGCCAGCAGCCGCAGGACGATCGCGGCCAGCCGCTCCGGCACCACGTGATTCCAGTCCCGGGGCGAGGGGGGCGGTCCGGCGAAACGCTCCCGGATCAGCGCCGCCGGGTCGGCGGCAGGGTAGGGGAGCCGGCCCGCCAGCAGCCGGTAGGCCAGGGTGCCCAGGGCGTACAGGTCGCTCCGCGCGTCGGCCGGCCGATCGAGCCAGGGCACCTCCTCGGGAGCGCGGAAGGGCGCCTCGGCAGGCTCCAGATGGGCGGTGGCGGCTCCACGCAGGAGCGTGAGGAACGGGTCCGCGGCCACCCCGTGAATCCGATCCTCCTCTCGGGAGACGAGCAGGTTGGAGGGCTTCAGGTTGCCGTGTACCAGGCCCAGGCCATGCAGCGCCTGCAGCCCGGAGGCGATCTGCTGCAGCAGCGTGACGATTTCCGTCAGCTTCAGCGGAGCCGATTCGAGCAGCGCGTCCAGGGGCTGAGCGGGGAAATAGGGCGCGACCTGGTACGCCGTGCCGCCGCTGGAATCCACCGCGGTGGGCGTCAGCAGGTGGGGATGGTGAAACCCTTCCACCCGGCGCACCGCGTTGCGGTACCGCGTCCCGTCCTCGCCGCGCAGGTCCACCACGCCGGAGAACACCTTGACGGCGAGCAACTCGCCGTTAGCGATGTCGTTGGCTAAATAGAGGGCGCCCAAATCGCTCCGGCCCAGGAGCGATTTCAGCTCATAGCGACGGTTGAGGATGGTGCCTTCCATGGCCCGTCGGCGGATTGTAGCGTTGCCGGCTCAGCGCATTCCTTTGCGCTGCCACAAAAGGTACCAAATCGGGTGACCCGTGACAACGTGCCCGGGCAAAATCGCACCTCCAGGAACGTGGAAGGCGGGGTGGGATGAAAGCGGCCTCCTCGAGCTCCTCGCCGGACGATTGTGCAGTTGCGCTGTGCGCCGTGTAGTTAAGAGATTTAAGGGCCTTGCCAATCCCCGGTGCTGTGGCTAGGCTACGAGGTGGACGAACCGTTGGCTCCGATTCATTCGCGTCTAAGGCCCCGCCGGAGATACCGGCCGGGCTATGAGCGGTGAACGACAGGGTTCCAGGGGAAACGCTGGTTCCTCCCGGTGGAAAGGAGCGCGGTAAGGCAGGGCACCCTCGGGGGTCCTGCGCTGTGACCGGCATTGTGCCGTCTGCCGCTGTGGGCCGTCCCAGCCCTCGATTTCCGCCGTATTCCTGTATCCCTGTCCGGTAAGTCCTGCCGCGAGTTGCAAATCCGGCCGCCCGTAACTTCTGCGGCGGCCGGGCGGTGGGAAACGGTAACGCGCGGCCGGCGATGGGGCACCGCTGATGCCCGGCGAGGAACGATGGTTGAAGACACATTCGGCAGGCCGATCCGGGATTTGCGCATGTCCGTAACGGACCGGTGCAACTTCCGTTGCCCCTAC
>JAPUJL010000158.1 GCA_027296185.1 SAR324 cluster bacterium
AGACCCGTGCTGGACCCGTACCGGAAATTAATCCGACCCCGCGCATCCCGAATCCGCAAGAGGTCCTAAATGGCATGATCGAACGCGCCCACCGCCGGTGCGCCGAAATCCGCACGAGTGGGAGACCGATCCGAATCGCCCGTACGCCCCATGGATAAACGGCATGGGCGCCGACGAGGTATCGAGATGGCTCCGCAATTGAAGCGGGCAGCAGCAGCCCTCAAATCTGGCATGCTCGTGGCGCTGGTGCCGGTGGCCATGGCGGCCTGCACCAACTCGTTCCTGAACGATTTTCCGGAATACGGCCCCACCCAGCCGTTCCTGGACGAGCAGGAGCGCATCCAAAGACGATTGGATGCCGCCCGCTCAGGCAGCGCCCAAAAACAAAGGGAAGCGATCGAGGCGGCCCGCGCCCGTCACTTGGAAGCGTGGCTCGCCATCGAGCGCAGAAAGGATCGCATCAGGCGGATCGGCCAACAGCGCTTGCGGCTGCGCGACGGCAACCCCCAACGAGTCGACAACACGCGGCTGCGCGAATGGCAGCGCATCGTGCGCTAGGCGCCTTCCGGGCCCAAAGGCCGCGCCTCGGCGAATCGGTGCGGCGGTAACCCGTGGTTTCCCCGCCGTAACGCCGTGCCGGATCGGCGGCTCCCGGTCAAAAGTTGCAACCCATCCCATTCGACAGACAATTCAGATGAAGGCTCCGGGCGGCGCGGGCGGGTACTGCGGATGCGGGTCGAGCCCATTCTCGAGGGCGGGCGGAACGTCCCGCCGGCCACGCCGATTTATTGACGCGCGCCGCCGCACGGGCCATATCGAGTCATAGGAAATGAATCGGGCCCACCGGGTCCTTCGGGCAGATCATCGGGAGAACGAAATGCGCAAATCGAAACGACGGGTTGAAGGCTCCCAGCCGGTCGCGCCGCCGAGCCGGAACGGGAGCGCGGCGGATCCGAACGAAGGCAAAGCCGGGGGCGGCCCGCTCCAGCCACCGGAACCGGCCGGAGCGAACGAAGGCAAAACCGAGGGCGCCTTGGGCCGCCGCTCGCTGGTGGCGGGCTCCGCGGCATTGCTGGGCGGCATCGCGGCAGTGGGGGCACTGCTCAGGGGCGGCTCCGCGGGCGCGAAGGAATGGCCGGTGCCGACCAATCCGATGAAGGTGCCCGGCCGCCCGATCGGCCTCGACGATGGGTACGGCACCCGCTCCCAATTCGAGACGGCGGCGCGCTGGCGCTTCCCCACCCCCAACGACCGCGCGTCGTTCAGCCTGACGCCGCTGGCCGAATCCCGGGGGATCGTCACGCCATCCGGTCTGCACTTCGAGCGCCACCACGCCGGCATTCCCACCATCGATCCGGCGTCCCACAAGCTGTTGATCCACGGCATGGTGGAGCGGCCCTTGACGTTCACGGTCGAGCAACTCAGGCGCTTTCCCTGCGAGTCGCGCCTGCTCTTCATCGAGTGCTCCGGCAATTCCTTCACCGAGTGGAAGCACCCCGCGATCATGAAGAACGTGCAGGGCACCCACGGCCTCACCAGCACCAGCGAATGGGCCGGGGTGCCCCTCTCCACCCTGCTGCGAGAGGTGGGCGTGAAGCCCGGCGCCGGGTGGATCCTCGCCGAGGGGCGCGACGCGGCGGGCATGACCCGCAGCGTCCCGTTGACCAAGGCCTGGAACGACGTGCTGGTCGCCTACGGCCAAAACGGCGAGGCGCTCCGCCCGGAGCAGGGCTATCCCCTGCGGCTGATCGTGCCGGGCTGGGAAGGCAACATCCACATCAAGTGGCTGAGGCGCCTGGAAATCGGCGCTGCCCCCTACATGACCCGCGAGGAAACGTCGAAGTACACCGACCTCCTCGCCGACGGAAAGGCGCGCCAGTTCACCTTCATGATGGAGGCTAAGTCCGTCATCACCTACCCCTCCGGCGAAATGCAGCTGGACGGGCCCGGCTTCCACGAAATCACCGGCATCGCCTGGACGGGGCGGGGCCGCGTGCGGCGCGTGGAAATCTCAACCGACGGGGGGGGTCAGTGGCAGCTCGCCGAACTGCAGGCGCCGGTGCTGCCCATCTGCCACACCCGCTTCCGCTTCCCCTGGCGCTGGGACGGGCGGGAGGCCATCCTGCAGAGCCGCTGCACCGACGAGACGGGCTACACCCAGCCCACCCGCCGGCAACTGATCGCGGTGCGGGGGGACAACGGGCGGTTCGGTTCCCTCTATCACTTCAACGGCATCCAAAGTTGGAAGGTCAATCGCGACGGGAGCGTGGAAAATGTGGACGCCTAGCGCAAAGCTCGCCGCGGTGCAGGGTGCGCTGATGCTGCTCGGCGCTGCCGCGGTCGCAGGGCTGGTGGCGATGGGCGGGCGCTCCGGCGCCATCGCCGGCGACGGGTACCAGGGACCCTACGGATTCGGCACCCCCGCCAGCGAGGCGGAAATCGCCGCCATGGACATCGACATCATGCCGGATGGACACGGGCTGCCCCCCGGTAGCGGCACCCCGGCGGAAGGAGAGGCGGTCTACCAGCGCAACTGCGCGCCGTGCCACGGCGCGAACCTGGAGGGATCGGCCATTCTGGGTGCCGACCGGCTCATCGGCGGCAGGGGCTCCCTGGCGACGGTGGAACCGATCAAGACGGTGGAGAGCTACTGGCCCTACGCGACGACGCTGTACGATTACATCGGCCGCGCCATGCCCTTCAATCTGCCCGGCTCGCTCTCCGCCGACGAGGTGTACGCGGTGGTGGCCTATATCCTCATGCGGGCGAACATCGTCGAGGCCGGCACGGAGATGAACGCCCAGAGCCTGCCCCAGGTGCGCATGCCCAACCGCGACGGCTTCATCCCCGATTCCCGCCCGGATGTCTTCGACTACAATTGAGGCAACGGCCCGCGTCCAAACCGGCGCAACCCACGCGCAACAGCGGGTCGACGTACCTCAATCACAAAAATGGACCCCGCCATGGAACCCATCGAAACCCTGGGCTTCGATCACATCGACCTGACCGTCAACGACCTGGAGCGCTCCAAGGCGTATTACGGGACGGTGCTCTCGGCCCTGGGGTTTCGCTGGGTGCGGGAGGAGCGCACCGTCATCTGGGCCAGCGCACAGACCAGCATCGCCATCCGGGGGCCTTCCGACGAGGAGCGCGGCGCCGCGTTCGACCGCTACCGGGTCGGATTGCATCATCTGGCGCTTCGGGCGAAATCCCGCGAGGACGTGGACCGCTTCCACGGCTTTCTGCTGGAAGAAGGCCTCCCGGTGCTGGATGCCCCGGCGGAGTATCCCCTTTACGGCGAGAACTACTATGCGGTCTTCTTCGCCGATCCGGACGGCATGAAGCTGGAGCTGGTGCACTTTCCCTGGGGCTACTGGCGGCGCACCCAGACCGACGGCCACGACGAGCGGCCCCGGGTTTCGCTACCCGAAGAACGCGGCATGAGCCAACCGAAGACCCCGTAACCGGAGGCGAACGGGGCGG
>JAPUJL010000159.1 GCA_027296185.1 SAR324 cluster bacterium
CACGGGTCGCATCGCACTTTCGGGTGGGCCGGGAACTCCATTGATCCAATTCAATTGACACAGCGCGGCACGGAGTTCAAGAATCGCACGATTCACCGTAGCGACGGCGCGGGGGTGACCTGCGACGTGAAGGCCATCGGCGAGATGGCTGACGGCAAGCGGGAGTTTAAGCTACAGTCGACGAAATTCGCTCGGGTGAGGAGGTGGAGCCTATGAAACCGGCGGGAATCGGGGCGGCATTCGCTTTGGCGGCTATTGGGCTGGCGGTGGTACTGGCGGCGGCGCTAACCGCGGTCATGCCGGCGGAACTCCGCGCGGCGGTATTCGGTAATCCCGTGCCGAACATCGCCGAGGGCGAGCAGGCGGTGGGCGTCTCGTTCACCGACGACCGGCTGACCGGCTTCTACGACAGGGGGGTGAGCCCTCAGGGCGTCGCGCAATTGCTCGTGGGGCTGGTCCAGGTGGGGCGGGCGGACGGCGTCGAAATCGGCGTGGGGTACCGCCATCGGCTGGACGAACCCATCGAGTTGAAGGACGAGGTGTTCCGCTTCGGAATCCTGGGCTTCGCCCGCTACGGCGAAGCCGAGGAGGGAAACGTCGAGATCAGCTACCTTCAGCTGGATATCGGCCTTGGCGGCGTCTGGTCGCCCGTGGAAAAGGTATTCGTCTTCGGTGGGCCGATCTTCCGCAGGGTCAGCGCCAAGGTCAGCAATCAAGGCCGGGGGGGCGGCGGCGAAACCGATACGGACCTGGGGCTCTACGCGGGGGGAGAATACTGGATGTCGCCGACCATGGTGATCGGCGGAGAACTGCACTTCGGCTTAAAGGATATTTTCGACGAAGATCTGGGCATCTACGCGGAGCTCAAGTTCTAGCCCGGCCGGTGGCCCATTTGATCATCCGCGGCAACCCCACCGAGAGCAGGCTGCCGCTCAAGCCGAAGCGTCCGGCCACGGCGCCGGCGGCGGCGCTGAATGCGGTCGTGCCGGCCGAATCGGTGCAGTCCTCTTTGCCGAGCAAGGGCCCACGCTGCGGCGCCCAATTCCGCTTGCTCCGGCGGGCGGTCCGTGTCAGACCCGTGGGTCATGGACCGCACCGCTATCGATACCCTGATCGACCGCATCATCGCCGACCGGGCCGGCACGGTAACCATCGGCCTGCTGTATATCGGCAACCGGCTGGGAATCTTCCGCGCCATGGCCGGCGCCGGGCCCGTGACCAGCGGCGAGTTGGCGGAGAGGGCCGGCCTTAACGAGCGCTACGTGCTCGAGTGGCTCAAGGCGATGGTGGCGGCGGAATACCTCGAGTGCGACCCCACCGCTACGAAATTCCAGATGACCGAGGAGCAGGCGGCGGTGCTCGCCGACGACGAATCGCCCACCTATTTGGGTGGCGCGGGGCAACTTCCAATCGGCTCGATTCTGCACATGCCACGCTTCCTGGAGGTCTTTCGGGACGGTGGCGGACTCTCATACGAGGAGCTCGGCCCGGATATCGCGGAGGCCCACGACCAGAGTCACAAATCCATGTTCCAGCACCTGCTCACGCAGACCTGGCTGCCGCGGGTGCCGGGACTCCAAGCGAGGCTGGAGGCGGGCATCGCCGTGCTCGACGTGGGCTGCGGAAAGGGCCGCTCCTCGCTGACGATGGCGCGCGCCTACCCGAAATCGCGGATCGACGGATTGGACTTCGACCCGTACAGCATTTCCCAGGCCCGGCGGGCCGCCACCGAGGCGGGAATCGGCAATGTCGCGTACCTCGAGATGTCGATCACGGACCTGCCCGCCGATGGGGCCTACGGCTTCGTCCTGGCCTTCGATTGCATCCACGACATGGCCGACCCGGTGGGTGCGCTGAAGGCCATCCGCGGCGGGCTGGCCGAGGACGGGCTGTTCGTCTGGTCGGAACTGAGGGCCTCGGACAACCCGTTGGAGAACCGTAACCCGGTGGGCAAGATGATCTCGGGCATCAGCCCGTTCCATTGCCTCACGGTCTCCCTGGCCCAGGGTGGCGTGGGGCTGGGCAACCTGCTGGGCGAGCCGGGCGTCCGCGGCCTGGCACAAGAGGCCAGCTTCTCCTCGGTGGAGCCGCTGCCCATCGCCAACCGCATGCAGCAGTTCTTCCTGCTCAGGCGTTAGGGCCAGCGGTGGGCCGCCGCGCGCTGCCGCGGAAGATTCGATCCCCAAGCTGACCGGCCCCGGGCCGCGATCCGGAAACGAATCGGGTCCGGGCGCGAACCCCTGCCGAAAGGAGAGGCGTTGGACTACCAGCACATCCAAACCGAACAAAGCGAGCGCATCCTGACCGTCACCCTCAACCGGCCGGAGAAGCTCAACGCGTTCACCGCCACGATGATGCGGGAGCTGATCGACGCGTTCGACCATGCCGACGCGGACGACGACGTGCGCGCGGTGATCGTCACGGGCGCCGGACGCGGCTTCTGTGCCGGGGCCGATCTCTCCGGCGGACCGGATACCTTCGACCGCAGCGGAGATGCCGAAGGAGACGAGCTGCACCGCGACGGCGGGGGGCTGCTCACGCTGCGCATCTTCGAATGCAGGAAACCGGTGATTGCCGCCATCAACGGGCCGGCGGTGGGGATCGGGATCACCATGACCCTCGCCATGGACCTGCGCCTGGCCGCGGACGATGCCCGCTTCGGCTT
>JAPUJL010000016.1 GCA_027296185.1 SAR324 cluster bacterium
AGGGGTCGCGCATCCGGATCCGCCACGCGGGCGGTGCCCTTTCCGCGGCGATGGAAGAGCGGGCTCAGCGGGAAATGGTGCGCAACCCCCGCTACCGGTGGTTGGGCGAATTGCCCCGCTGGCGGGCCCGCCGGGTGATGGCCGCCAGCCGCGCCCTGGCACTGACTTCGCGCATGGAAGGGGGCGCCAACGTGATCTCCGAGGCGGTGGCCATGGGTCTGCCCATTCTCGCCTCGCGCATCCACAGCACCGTCGGGCTGTTGGGCGGGGACTATCCGGGCTATTACCCGGTGGGAGACACCGCCGCGCTACGCGATTTGTTGTTGCAGGCCGAGCGCGATCCCGGGTTTCTGGAGGCCCTCGCGGCCCACATTCGCCGCCTCGCCCCGCGCTTCGCGCCGGCTAAGGAGCAGCGCGCCTGGGCGCGGTTGGTGTCGGAGGCGCTCCGTTCCGCTTCCGCCCGATAGACGAGGCACCCGCACCGGAATCGCCCCGGTCGATCCGCCCTCGTAGCCTCATTGACTGGGCCTTCAACCAGAATCGCGTTTACCTCGGAACAACGCCTCGTTTGGTTCGGATTCTCCCGTACGGCGGGGCGCACAATATTTTTGCTGCGCGTACGTCTACAGGTGTGGAGGACGCACATGCTGAGCGCAGAAGCGATGACCGATCGAGATCGCCGGATATCCGACACAGTCCGACGCGAAAGCAACCGCTTGCGTAACTTTATTCGTACGCGGGTGCCCAACGAGGATGATGTCGAGGACCTTCTGCAAGATGTCTTCTCGGCGCTGGTGGAGGCCCAGTCGCAGTTAGAACCGATTCGCGAAGTGGGCGCATGGCTGTTCCGCGTGGCGCGAAATCGCATCATCGACCGCTTTCGCAAGCAACGGCCTCAGACCGTGCGCATCGAGACAGACGTGGATGAGCAAGCTCAGGGCGTGTTCCTGGAGGAATGGCTCCCGTCCGCGAGGGGTGGCCCTGAGGCAGCCTATGCGCGAGGCATCCTTCTGGACGAATTGGTTGCGGCCTTGGAGGATCTTCCACACGAGCTGAGCGAAATCTTTGTGGCCCATGAGCTAGAGGGCCGCAGCTTCAAGGAACTAGCAGATGAGACGGGATTGAGCGTGAACACATTACTGTCGCGCAAGCGCTACGCAGTGCTGCAATTGCGGGAGCGCCTGCGGGATATCTATCTGGAGTACGTCACAACATGAGGATCGCGAAATGAAGCGCTACTGGATGTTTCGAAAAGGAAAATTCTTGCTCTGGGCTGTCGTCGCCATTGCGGTATTCGGTCTGGTCGTGATGGGCCTTTGGAATTGGCTGATGCCCGCTGTGTTTGGTTGGAACGAGATCGGATTCTTGCAGGCCGTGGGGTTGTTGTTGCTGAGCAAGATACTATTTGGCGGATTCCGCGGCCCCTGGGGCTACGGAATGCAATGGCGCCAGCGCATGAAGGAGCGTTGGGAACGCATGACTCCGGAAGAGCGAGAAAAATTCCGCGCCGGATTCCGGGGACACTGCGCTCCGCGTAGCGAGACGGAGAATTCCCAGGTGCAGGCGGATTGAAGCCGGTCTCTCGTCTGGGCCGATATGATGGGCCATTGACGGTTGGCGCCAGATCGGCCTTGCCGCAGGTATAGGGTGTTGCACTTGAAAGTCGAGATGGCCCTGCGGCGGGCCTTGTTCAGCTGGCAAATATCGATTCAAATTTGGTGGGGCGCGGCGTAAAAGCGGCAGCCCCGGATCGGCGCCGGCGGGGCCGTGCATGGAGCAAGGCGGGTGCGGCCGGCGCATCCCGCCCCTCTCCAGCCCGCCGAATGGTCGGAGCGGGGAGCCAAATCGGCGGCGCGGCGCCTTATCCCTTGACATTTCCTGGAATGCAATTCAAATATTGACTGTTAGTTCAATTTCAGAACGAACGCCCAAAATCGACCGAGGGGCTGAATTCGTACTGGGGGTTCGTTGGGGGAAGGACAAACTGCGGGAAGCAGAATGGGGAAGAGCCGAGGAGGGAATGCGTCATGGGCACCGCGGAGCGGAGGGCCAGGGAGTTCAAACGCCGTGAAGGGGAAATCCTGGAAGCCGCCGTCACCCTGATCGACGCCGGAGACTGGCAGACCGTCACCATCGACGACATCGCCGAAAAGGCGGAGGTCAGCAAAGGGACGGTCTACAGCCACTTCAAGGGCAAGGACGAGGTCTACACCCGGCTCGCGTTCGACATCACCCAGCGCATCGTGGACGAAATCGACCGCATCGACCCGAGCCTGGATTTCGTGACCCGTTTCAAGCGGATGCTGCGCATTCACTGGGACGTGTTCATGGAAAACCGGGCGCTGTGCTCCTTGACCCAGCACTGCGAAAGCATGGAAAGCAGCCTCAATCTCGGCGAGGCGTTCGCCGCCGAATACAGGGCCCTCCACGAGCGGCTCCATCTCGCGCAGCGGTCGATTCTCGAGGAGGGCATCGCCAGCGGGGCGTTTCCCGAGCGGCCGATCCACCTGATGCTGGCCAGTGCCGTGGGGGCGGCCAAGGGGGCCATGCAACTGGTCGGCGCGGGCGTTTTTCCCGAGTTGAATTCCGAAGAATACGTGGAGTACCTCAGCGACTTCATCCTGAATGGACTGAGCCACACCTAGGAGCCGCCACTCACCGAACGGAGAGCACCCCATCATGGCAAAATTGCGGGCACGCATCGACGGAGGCTTCGAGCGGTTCGGGGCCTGGGTTTACCGCAACCGCTTCAAGACCCTGCTGGTCATGCTGCTGGTGATCGCGGCATTCCTCTCCCAGCTGCCCAAGCTGGGCTTCGACACCTCCAACGAGAGCTATTTTCACGAGGACGATCCGACCATCCTGGACTACGACCGCTTCCGTGAGCAGTTCGGACGGGAGGAGTTCATGATCGTCGCCATCACGCCGCCGGAGGTATTCGACCGGGCCTTTCTGGAAAAGCTGGCCGCGTTCCACGACGCCCTGGAAGACGAGGTGCCCTATCTGGACGACGTGACCAGCCTGATCAACGTGCGCAGTACGCGGGGCGAGGGGGACGAGCTGATCGTCGAGGACTTGCTGGAGGAAATACCCGGGACGCCCGAAGAGATGGCCCAATTTCGCGAGCGGGTGCTGGCCCACCCGCTCTACCGAAACTTCCTCGTCTCCGAATCCGGGCACATGACCACGGTGGTGATCGAGACCCTGGCCTATTCGCCCGGGGACGAGGAGGACGATCTGTTGGAGGGCTTCGACGACGAGGCCGCGCCCGAGCCCGCCCCGGAAGCGCAAAAGCGCGAGCCACTGACGGTTGAGGAAAACCGGGAGTTGGTGCAGGCAACGCGGGCGGTCGCGGCACGGTTCGATGGGCCGGACTTTCCGGTGCACATCGCCGGCGGTCCGCCCATTCAGGAGTTTTTCGAGCGGATGATGCAGCAGGACATGGGCACTTTCATGGGCTTGGCGGTGTTGTCGATCGCGGTCTTCCTGTTCGTGCTGTTCCGGCGGATCACCGGCGTCATTCTGCCGCTGATCGTGGTGATCCTT
>JAPUJL010000160.1 GCA_027296185.1 SAR324 cluster bacterium
CACTGGATTGCTCCCCGCCCCGCAGGCGCCGCACCATCCCATCTCGGCGCCGCGGGCGAGGTTCAGGCAAAACATACGTATCGTCTTTGGTAACAATGATCGTGCCATCCCTCGAATAATCCGTATGGCATTGATATGACACGATTTAGTTGCGGAGGATGAGCCGACCCGCTAGCGGAACGGAGCGGGAAGCGCCCCGAATCGCGGGGAGGGCCGAGCGGAAACCGCTCAGTGACCGTGGGGAGGTTCGTCTCCAACCCATCGGTTGACAACGCGAACCCGGTTGGGCTACGCCTGCAAACGATTTGCACGCCGCCCTGGGCAATTCGGGCCGCGGCGCGGCTCCATGGGACCGCCCAGGCGAGAATGGCCATGGGCGCCCAGATCCCGGGGGGCCGAATCCCGGGGGGCCGATGCCGGGAGGAACCGGGCGGATCGGCTGTCCGCCCGGCCAAGATTCCACCTCGAGGGGCCACGATGGATCCGAGAACGGTGCTGCGCTGGATCGACGCGGTGAACCGCCACACCGGTCAGGGGGTCGCCTGGCTGAGCCTGGCGATGGTGCTGGTCACCGTGGGCGACGTAATCATGCGCTACCTGTTCAATACCGGTGCGGTGTTCATTCAGGAGCTGGAGTGGCACCTGTTCGGCGTCCTCTTCCTGTTGGCCGCGGGCTATACCTTGCTCATCGATGGCCACGTACGGGTGGACATCATTTACGCGCGGCTGTCCAAGCGGTCCAAGGCCTGGATCGATCTGTTCGGCACCGTCGTGCTCCTGTTGCCGGTCTGCGCGCTCGTCGTCTGGTCGTCGCATAAGTTCGTGGGCAATTCCTGGGGCTTCCAGGAGGGCTCTCCCGATCCGGGCGGGCTGCCGGCGCGGTACATCATCAAGTCGATGATTCCCCTGGGATTCCTGTTGCTGGGGCTCCAGGGCATCGGCGAGGCGATCCGCAGCGTCCTGACGATCACGAGCCCGGAGGAGCGGGATTGAGCGAGCTGTTCATGGGGAACCTCCCCTTGTGGATGTTCGTCACGCTGTTCTTCTTTCTGCTGATCGGATACCCCGTCGCGTTCACCATCGGTGCGGTGGCCCTGGCCTTCGGCGTCATCGGCTTCGGGTTCCCGTTTTTCGAGCTGCTGCCCATCCGCATCTGGAGCATCATCCAGAACTTCACCCTGCTGGCCGTGCCGCTGTTCGTGTTCATGGGGGTAACTCTCGAGCGCTCCGGACTGGCGGAGGACCTGCTCGACACCATGGGCATGCTTTTCGGCAGGCTCAGGGGCGGGCTGGCGATCTCGGTGATCATGGTGGGGGCACTGCTGGCGGCATCGACCGGCATCGTCGGCGCCACCACGGTGACGATGGGCCTGCTGGCCCTGCCCACCATGCTGCGGAGGGGATACTCCCCCGAGCTGGCGACGGGAGCCATCGCCGCTTCGGGCACTCTCGGCCAGATCATCCCGCCCAGCATCGTGCTGGTGGTGCTGGCGGATATCGTGGGGGTTCCCGTAGGTAGCCTGTTCATGGGCGCCGTGCTGCCCGGGATGGTGCTGGTGGGGCTGTACCTGGTCTACGTGGTGATCTTCGGGCTATTCCGCCCGTCCGCCGCTCCGGCCATCGCCCTCGACGGGGACGAGGCGATCTCGAAACGGGAATTGGCCCGCCGGGTGGTGCGCTCCCTGCTTCCCCCCGCCGCGCTGATCGTCGCGGTGCTCGGCTCGATCTTCGTGGGCCTCGCCTCGCCCACCGAGGCGGCGGCGCTGGGGGCGTTCTGTGCCATGCTGCTGGCCATCATGAACCGGAAGTTCAGCCGGAAGATGCTGGTCGAGGTGATGCGGAGCACCACCCGCCTGACCAGCATGGTGTTCATCATCCTGGTGGGGGCGACGATCTTCGGGCTGGTCTTCCGGGGCACCGGCGGGGACGTTCAAGTGCGCGAGTTCCTGGGCTCCATCGCCCTGGGACGTTGGGGGCAGCTGATCCTCGTGATGGCGGCGCTGTTCCTGGCCGGATTCTTCCTCGATTTCATCGAGATCACGTTCATCTTCGTGCCGGTGATCTCGCCCCTGCTGATCCACCTGGGCTTCGACCCGCTGTGGTTTTCCATCCTGATCGCGGTGAACCTGCAGACGTCGTTCCTCACGCCGCCCTTCGGCTATGCCCTGTTCTACCTGAAGAGCGTGGCGCCGGAAGGGGTGACGACCGGCCACATCTACCGGGGGATCGTGCCGTTCGTGATCATCCAGATCGTCGGGCTGACCGTCGTGGCCATTTATCCCGGTCTGGTCACCTGGCTACCCGGCATCGTGTTCTGATCGGCTTGCCGTAAGCCCCGCAAGCCCACAGGCGGGTCACGTCTCGAAGCGCTCGATGCGAATCATCTGGGTGGGACCCCGCACGAACTCCATCGGCTGAATCTCCCGCAGGCTGTCCTGGATGTCCTTTTCCCGGGCCTGGTGGGTGATCAGCACCACCTGCACCGGGTCCTCCGGGCGATCGGCCTGGGAGGGCTGGAACATGGATTCGATGCTGATGTTCCGTCCGCCCATCACCCGGGTGATCTGGGCCAGCACCCCCGGCCGGTCCTGTACCTGAAAGCGCAGATAGTACTCGGAGAGAATCTCCTCGATGGGCATCACGGGAATCTGGCGCAAGTGGGTCCGCTGCACCGAAAGGGGCGGCACCCGGCCCGGAGACCCGCCCAGCACGTCCCGCGCCAGATCGATCAGGTCGCCCACCACGGCGCTGCCGGTGGGCAGCGCGCCGGCCCCGCGGCCGTAGAACAGGGTGGCGTCGGCATTGTCGCCGGTGAGGAACACCGCGTTGAATACCCCATTGACGCTCGCCAGCAGATGCTCCCGGGCGACGAGGGTGGGATGCACACGCGCCTCGACGCGATCGCCCCGGGGCTTTCCGATGGCCAGCAGCTTGATGACGTAGCCCAGATGACGGGCGTAGCCGATATCCATCGGCGTGACGCCTTCGATCCCTTCGACGTGGATGTCCGGATAGTTCACCGTGGTGCCGTAAGCGATGTCGATCAGCACCGCCAGCTTTTGCGCGGCATCGAGACCCCCCACGTCGAAGGCGGGGTCGGCCTCCGCATACCCCAGCCGCTGGGCCTCCGCCAGCACTTCGTCGAAGGGCGCGCCTTCCTGGCTCATTTTCGTGAGGATGTAATTACAGGTGCCGTTGACGATCCCGGTGATCTCCAGGACGCGGTCCGCGGCCAGCCCCTCCCGCAAGGCCCGCAACACGGGAATCCCGCCGGCGACGGATGCCTCGATGCCAAGCCCCACGCCCCGCTCGTAGGCCTTGCCGAAGACCTCGCCGGCATGCTCGGCGAGCAATGCCTTGTTGGCGGTGACCACCGGTTTGCCGGACTCGAGGGCGCGCAGCACCACCTCCCGGGCGAGGCCCACCCCGCCGATCAACTCGGCCACGATGTGAATCTCCGGATCGCCCAGGATGGACTCCGGGTCCGCCGAGACGGCGATGTCCTCCAGCGGCACGGGCCGCTCCTTGTCCGGGTGAG
>JAPUJL010000161.1 GCA_027296185.1 SAR324 cluster bacterium
CGTTCCCTCGATCGCCTCGCATGCGCCGACCAGCCGCCCGTCGCGATCCACCCGGTGGACAACCACCGTCGGGGGCTGCTCGAACGCCTCGATGGGCAGCGAGCCCTCCACCGCGGTGATGTAGTCCAGCCAGATCGGCGCTGCCGCGCGGGCGCCCGTCTCCGAGGGGCCCAGCGATTCGCTGGGGTCGTCGTAACCCACGTAGACGCCGGCGGCCAGCTGGGGAATGAAGCCCAGGTACCAGGCGTCGGTGTAGTTCTGCGTGGTGCCGGTCTTGCCCGCCGCCGGGCGGGTCAACTCCCGCATGGCCCTGTGGCCCGTTCCGCCAGGGATTCGCACCACGTCCCGCAGCACATCGGAGACCAGGTAGGCCGTGGCTTCGGAGATCACCTGGGTCAGCTGAGGCTCGGATTCCTGGAGCACATTGCCGTCCGCGTCCTCCACGCGGAGGATGAAAATCGGCTCGGCCAATCGCCCCTGATTGGCGAGGGCGCCGTAGGCGTGGGTCAACTCGTCCAGGCGCACCGAGTGGGTACCCAAGGCGATGATGTTCTCTTCGGGAATCGCCGTCGTGAACCCGAGCCGGCGGGCATAGTCGATCACCTTGGCTGCGCCCATCTCGTCGACCAATTGCACCGTGGGCACGTTGCGGCTGCGGTACAGCGCCTCCCGTAGCGTCGTCCGGCCGAAGTACCGGTTGTCGTAATTCTTCGGAATGTGCTTGACGCCCGACTCCAGCGTGAAGATGCGCGGGCTGTCGTCCAGAATCGTTGCCGGGGTGTAACCCTCGTCGATCGCGGCGGCATAGATGACCGGCTTGAAGGCCGAGCCTGGCTGCCGCTCGGCCTGGGTCGAGCGGATGAATTCGCTGGCCCCGTTGCCCCGCCCGAAGCGAATTCCGCCCACCATGGCCAGCACTTCTCCGGTGCGGGGATTGATCGCGTAGACGGCCCCGTTGGCCCGCGGTTCCTGGTAGAGGTCGAGCCGGTACTCGCCGGTGTAGAGATCCTGTCCCTCGACGAGCACCTGAATCAGGTCCCCGGGTTCGAGGGCGTCGGACAGGGAACGGATGGGAGTGACGCGCTCGTCGTGCTCCTCGCCGATCCGGCGTGTCCACAGGGTCTTCATGCGCTCCCAAGCGATGACGCCAATGTCCGAGCCGAGATCGATCCGTGCCCGGTGTTCGTCCACGGAGAGCACCACCCCCCGGGCGGTGCGGCCGACCTTGAGGGTCCCCGGCGCGTGCAACGCCTCCAGCTCCTCCTCGGGCACCTGGCCGAACTCGTCCAGCTCGATGCGCTCCAGCGGTCCGCGGTAGCCGTGGCGCCGGTCCACCGCCCGCACGCCGGCGTTGAGCGCCAGATGGGCGGCCACCTGATGGGACAGATCCATCGCGGTGAACACGTGCAGCCCGCCCTCGTAAAGCTCCTTGGTGCCGTACTCCGCCAGCAGCCGCCGCCGCACCAGCTCCACGTAATAGGCGGCGGCCTCATCGGACGGTTCTCCGCGGTCGGCGAGCAGAATCGGCTCGGAGGCGGCGGCCATCTGTTGCGCGGGGGAGATGAACCCCTCGCCGGCCATCCGCTGCAGGACGATGTTGCGCTGCTGGCGCGCCAGCCGTGGATTGCGCGTAGGCTTGTAACGATTGGGTGCGGGCAGCAGCCCCACCAGGATTGCACTTTCGGAGAGGCTCAAATCCTCGACGGACTTGTCGAAGTAGTATTGCGACGCGGCCTCTACCCCGTAGGCATCACCGAAGTTCACCTTGTTCAGATAGAGGGTGAGAATATCCTCCTTGGCGAACTGGCGCTCGATCTTCAGGGCGAGCAGGATTTCGCTGAACTTGCGGATCCAAGTCTTCTCCAGGGTGAGGAAGAATTGCCGCGCCGTTTGCTGGGTGAGAGTGCTGGCGCCCTGCACGGTTTTCATGGAGAGCAGGTTAATCCAAGCCGCCTTGATCATGCGCAGCGGATCGATGCCGTGGTGATCGAAGAAGCGCGAGTCCTCCTTGGCGATCAAAGCGTCGATCAGGTGGCGGGGAAACCGGTCGTAGCCCACCAGCGTGCGCCGCTTGACGAAGATTTCCTTCACCTTCACGCCGTGGCGGTCGTAGATGGTCGTGGGCAAGCTGTACTCGGGATGCTCCAGCCCGCCCACCGTGGGCAGGGTGGAGCCCAGGTAGACCAAGAACGCGACCAGGAGGGTCAACAGCGATCCTCCCGCCACGGCAAAGATCACTCCCAGATGTTTGATGCGTCGAACGACCATCTCGAGTTGTCGCTTCCTGCTACGGTTAGGGCCGGCGGCCAATCCGGCGGCGAAGGGGGCGATGCGGCCGGGAGCCTAAGACGACCGCGCCCGGGATGCCCCGCGTTCCTTCAGATAGGCGTAACGTTCCTGGAGAAAGGCCTCCACCTGCCCGCGGAACGCATCGGAGATCTCCTGTGTTCCCGCGGCTCGTACATATTCTTCGGCATCCGCCGGCAGAAGCTGGGCATCGGCCGCCCGCAGCGCCTCCAGCAACGCCACGGCATCGTCGCCGGGCAACCCCTCGATCGAGGTGGGCGGCGGCTGGGGCTCGCGCAAAGCTCCGTTGAACACCTCGCTGCTGGTGTACGAGAAGGGCTCCGCCCGGCACTGGCAATTCTCGTCATGGGGCAGCGGAGGCCCTTGCTTGCGCCGGAAACCCTTGCCGAACTGCAATCCATGATCGCTCAGGCAGCCGCGAGACACCTGCGGATGCAGATAGGCCGCCATTTGCACGCCATCGACCCGCCGGGCGTAAATCTTGGGCGGAGGTGCGCGGCGCTTGCGATTCCGGAGATGGAGGATCAGGAAAAAGGCGGCGACGACGACGATCACACCCCAGATCGGTTGCATACCTCCATCCTTTGGGGATTCACGGCACTCTCGAATTCCCCGGCACGCCCTGCCGGTGGCGCACCGAAAGCACCCTGCATGCGTTGCACCGGAAGGCCGGCGGGTATCCCCATCTGCAAGCCGATGGAACCAGACAATGCTATAGAATTCATGACGAATGGGCAACGGGTCGGACGCGCGAAATCGCCAATCGAATCGCGCCGGGCCGGCTCCCGGCCGAGAGAGCGAAG
>JAPUJL010000162.1 GCA_027296185.1 SAR324 cluster bacterium
CGCAATCTTGGGCGCCCTGCCCCTCCCTCGATGCGCTCCGGGGCCCGGTGGAGAGCGATCGCCGCGATCCCTCGATCGAGGCATGGGCGGCCGCGAATTCCTGGAGTGCACCCAGGCCCAGATCGCCAAGTACGCGCCGTAAAATCGACCAACTAATTCCGGCCGCCGCGCGCGAATTCGGCGCGCCACTCGGTGAAGGGCCGGGTGGCGGGGCGGTCGTCGAAGGCCTCGTGGTTGGCCCGGCGAATCTCCTCGTCCGGCAGGGAGAGGTCGAGGGGTTCCCCCACGGGCTGCTCCACGTAGATGTCGCTGTCCACGAACGCCTCGAGCTGGTTTCCCTCCGGGTCGCGGAAGTAGATGGACCAGGCCATGCCGTGGTTGATCGGGTGGAACCGGTCGATCCCCTCCGCCATCAGCCGCTCGCGTAGCGCCCGCAGGCTGGCAAGGGAGTCGATGCGGAACGCCACGTGGTTGAAGTGGTGCTTCGCCGTGTCGTCGGTGCGGCCCTCGATCAGGGCGAGCTGGTGATGATCCCGCGCATCGCCGCTGAGGAATGCGATGTCCTTGTCTCCCCGCATCTTCCCGCGGTCGGTGAGGCGGAAGCCCAACACCCGCGTGTAGAAATCGACCATGGCATCCAGGTCGAAGCAGTGGAATGAGACGTGGCTGATCGTGATCGTGGGGGCGGTCGGCATGGCGGCACCTGTTAGCTTTTTCGGACGATGTAGAAGCTGTTCTGAAAATCGTGGGGGAGCTGCTTGACCTCTACCTTGCCAAATCCGGCGTCGCGAAGCATCTCCCGCGCCTTCTCCTCGCCCCACATGGCCCCCAGCCCCATGCCGTTTTCGGCCAGGGAGACGGTCATGCAGTGCATGGTGGATATGGTGTAGAGGAACGGTCCGACGGGATGATCCCGGTTTTTGTGGGGCTCGCTGGAGGCGCGGATATCCTGCATGAAAAACGTCCCGTCCGGTTTGAGTGCGTCGGCGATGCCCTTCAGCACCCGGTCCGGCCATGCCTGATCGTGGATGGCGTCGAAGGCGGTGATCAGATCGTAGACGGCGGGCTCGCCCAGATCCGTGACGTCCTTCACCGCGAAGCGGATGTTCTTCGAGCCCTGCTCCGCCGCGGCGGTCTTGGCGCTGGCGATGCCCCCCTCCGATAGATCGTATCCCGCGAAGCGGCTATTGGGAAACGACCGGGCCATGAGGTTCAGCGCCCGCCCGCTGCCGCACCCCACGTCCAGCACGTCGATGCCCGCCTTCAGCCGCTCCGGCAACCCCGGCACCAGGGGCAGGATGGATTCCAGCAGCGCGCCCACCACCGTCTGGCCGCTGTCGTCGGCCATCACCTCCTGAAACCGGGGGAAGGCCGAGTAGGGCACCCCGCCGCCCTGGCGGAAGCACTCGACGATGCGGTCCTCGACGGTGCCCAGCAGCGGAATGTATTGCGCGAAGGCGGCGATGTTGTCCGGCGCGGCGGCGCGGGTGAGGAATGCCGCATGCTCGGGAGGCAGGGAGAATTGCTTGCCGTCCGCGTCGCAATCGACGATCCCACCGGTCAGCATGGCCCCCAGCCACTCCCGGACGTAACGCTCGTTGAGCCCGGCCTGTTCGGCGATTTCCCCGCTGGTGGAAGGAGGCAGCCCGGCCATGGCATCGAAGAGACCCGTGCGATGGCCGATGGAGGTCATCAGCGCCAGCGCCCCGCTGTTCAGCATGCCCACCAACCGCTCGGCGAAGGCTTCCGCCTTGGCCTCGTCCAGATTGCCCTCACCCATGCTCCCTCCTCGGTCTGGCGGCCGCTCGGGTTCTTCCGATTGATTTCGCGCCCCTGGATCGCCTCGCGGCCGGCGCGATTTCCATCCTCCCGGACCTACTCCCCAACGGACCAAAGGGGAACGGTGGAGCGGGCCTCACCCCCAATCCCGCCTAAGGCGGGATTTCCCTCCTCTCCATGACATGGAGAGAGGGCTGTCTGCTCGGTGGGCCGATGTTAGGACGCGTTGGGGTGAGGCCGGCGGCAACAGCGCGGTATTTCACACGGATTTTCAGTGGCCACGATGGCCCGGCGCGATTGAGCGGAGTTGTGACAATCGGTACTAGTGGGCGGCCGCCGGCCCGGGATGGACGGTGCGGGTGGGGGCGAGCACGTAGCGGCGACGCTGGGCGGCGAGCTTCGCGTCGTCCAACCGCGGCACGCTCTCCACGATGTGCAGGCTGTCGAAGCGCTTGCCGCCGGCCAGGTGGCGGGTGAGGGAGCGGCCGAGGTCTTCGGTCAAGCCGGTGTAGACCACGAAGCCGTCATTCCGCAGGTCGTAAACATAGTACATACCTTCGGTCCTACCACGGCCCGCACCGGGGCGGAGCGGACATATCCGGCCATCCGCGGCCACCGGCGGCCATTCCCGGCTCCTGGGCGCACCGCCTCAGTAGCGGATGACGCTGCGGATGACCTTATCGCCGTCCAGCACGTCCTGGATGGCCTGGTTGATGTCTTCCAGGCCGATCTCCTTGGTGACCATGTTGTCCAGGTCGATCTGCTTGTTCTCGTAAAGCCCGACGTACTTGGGAATGTCGGTCTGGAACTGCGCGTCGCCGAACAGCACGCCCACCAGCTTCTTGCGCCACAAGGTCAGGGTGTAGGGGTCCACCGGGATATCCCGCTTCCGGTAATCCGCGGCCCCGACCATCACCATGGTGCCGCCCTTGCGGATGGCCTTGAACGCCACCTGATAGGTGTCGTCGGTCTGGTCGGCACCGACCAGCTCGATGCTGTAGTCGGTGCCCAGGCCCCAGGTGATGTCCATGATCTCCTTGACCACCGCATCGGGGTCGCTCCGGGACTGAATGGTGTGGGTCGCGCCGAATTCCTTGGCCCGGGAGAGCTTCTCCTCGTGCACGTCCACGGCGATGATCTTGCCCGCGCCGCTGATCCGCGCCCCCTGGATGGCCGCGGTGCCCAGCCCCCCGCAGCCGACGATGGTGACCGTCTCCCCCGGCTTGATGTGAATGGTGTTGGTGGCCGAGCCGAAGCCGGTGGTGAATCCGCAGCCCAGCAGGCATAGCTTTTCCAGGGGCAGGTAGTCCGCCACGGGCACCAGGGAGGCATCGGGCACCACGGAGTATTCGGCGAAGGTGCTCACGAACAGCAGGTTGAATATGTCCAGCCCGTCTTTCGCGCGGTGCAGGCGGGAGGTGCCGTCGAGCATGTTCCCCGTGCGGAGGTACTGCCCCAGGTCGCACATGGTCGGCTGACCGATATGGCACCAGCGGCACTTTCCGCAGGAGGGCAGGTAGGTGAGCACCACATGGTCGCCCTCCTTCACGTTGGTCACCCCCTCGCCCACCTGCTCCACGACGCCCGCCCCCTCGTGGCCGAGAATGAGGGGAAAATCCCGCGGAATGTGGCCCTCGTACATGCTCACGTCGCTGTAGCACACGCCCGAGGCGGCCATCTTCACCAACACCTCGTTGGCTTTCGGCGGATCGAGCTCGATCTCCTCGATCACCAGGGGCTCCCGCACCCCGTAACACACCGCGGCTTTCATGCGCATCGTCCTATCCTCCTGCCTCTCGGCCAAAACCATCTTCGAAGCGTCAGCCCCAGGTCCCCTTGCCCATGGCGCGCCAAACCCCAAGCGCCCTGGCGGGTTGGAGACCCCGGGCGCCCCGCGAAATCCCGCCAGCATTAGCCGAATTCGCCCCAAAAGGGAAACCGCGGCGTGGGCTGCCAGCGGGACTTAGCGTGGCGATCCACAGCGGCGTTCCTCATCTAGTCATCGCTGCAGCGCCGTGTTCGCACACCACTGCCCCGCCCCTTGCCCGCGCCTGCGATGTTCGATCGAACCATGCCGTCGCGATCCCCGCGGCGTTTGGCCGATTCGGCCTCCCATTCCCCTTGCCAGCGCCACGGATGTTCGATAGGACTTAGCCGTCCCGATTCCCGCGGTACCGCGGGCGGGCTGGGAGGAACCGAATCGATTCACCAATCAAGATTCGACGGAAAAGGAAAAGATCATGAACAACGCACTGAATTGGATGCGGGGATTGTCGACCGCGTTAGCCCTAACGGCATCGCTGACGCTGGCCGGGACGGCGGTGCTGGCCATGTCCCATGGCGGCGGCCCGAGTGGGGATCCGGCGTTTCTGCCGGAAGGCGCCACGCTGGAAACGCTGGTCGACGGCGAAGCGAACGACCTGATCTTTGCCGAAGGCCCCGTGGTGACCTGCGACGGCCGGGTGCTCTGGAGCGACATCACGTTCAGCTCCGCGCCCAACGCCCCCAACGGCGAGCTCCGCGCGGGCAATATCATGGAATACGATCCGCGCACGAAGAAGGTCTCGGTATTCCGGTCGCCGAGCGGGATGTCCAACGGTCTGCGGATCGACCTGGACTGTAACCTGCTCGCCGCGGAAGGGGCGGACTACGGCGGACGCCGACTGACCCGCACCGACATGAAAACCGGCCGGGCGACGATCGTGACGGCGCTGTACGACGGGCGCCCCTATAACGCCCTGAACGACATCGCCATCGACAGCAAGGCCCGTATCTACTTCAGCGACCCCCGCTACCTGGGCTGGGAGCCGGTGTATCAACCGGGATTCGCCGTGTACCGCGTCGATACGGATCATTCGGTGCACCGCATCATCACGGATGCCGGCAAGACCAATGGCGTCGCCATCTGTCCCGACGAGAAGCACATCTTCGTGGTGAGTAACGACAACGGCGGCCTGGAATTCCAAAGCCCGCCCCTGGAGGAAGGCCAGGGATTCTACAAGGGGCCGATGCACTTGGCCATGTACGACCTGGATAGGGACGGCAACGCCTCCAACCGCCAGATCATCGTCGATTACTACCCGGAGGACGGCCCGGACGGCCTGGTGTGCGATGCCGACGGAGACCTATGGGTCGCCGTGCGCGACGCGAAACGCCCCGGCATCTATGCCTACTCAGTGGAAAACGGCAAGGCCGTGGAAAAGGCCTACATCCCCACCACGATCCCGACCAACGTCCACTTCGGGCGCGGGAGCGACATCAGCTATCTGTACATCACCGCCGGCAACAGCCTGTTCGGCATCCAAACCAACAAGAAGGGCCATCACCTGCAGTAGCTCCGCAGCGATAGCCTTCGGCTGGATGTACAAAGGCCAGGACTCCCGCAAGGGTTCCTGGCCTTTTCTTTGGCTTTCTCTCGCTGGGGTGCCTTCCGGCCTCGTTTGGTGCGGCTCCCGTCACACCACGCTTTACATGGCGGCTATTTCGCCTCCCGGCACTGATACTCGCTGTAGCGCGCTTTGGCGGATTCCGATTCGCCTCCGCGGGGCTTGCGCTGGGCCCAGGAGCGAAGGATGCGGGTGCCCAGATCGAGGGCGATGCGTTCCCGGTCCTGGTTGTCCTCGAAGAATAGCTCGATGGACTCGCCGCTCCGCGCTTCGACGACGTAGGCGCGGGTGTAGCAGGTCATGCCGATGCAGATGACCTCGGTGACGGCCCCGGCTTCCAGGGTGAACGTCCGGATGGGGGGATAGTGCCGCTCGTCCACGGCCCGGCAGGAAAGCTCAGCGCCGCCCGCCCAGCCGGCCGAGAGGAAGAGCCCCACCCCCAATAGGATCGATTTCATGGGGGATTTCATGGGATCGCTCCAGGTGGGCCCGGCCGCGGGCGTCCGCGGTTTTACGGCGATGCGGCTCCGCGCCGGGCGGCTACTCTTTCATTGGCCCTTCATCGGCGCCCGCACCTGCGTTTCACGGCGATTCATCCCGGCGGACCCGGCCCGGCAGCCTGAAGACGACGGTATCAGACCGGGTCGATTGGGCAAGGCCATTGGGCAAGGACAGTCATGTAGCGGGCGTTTTCCTTTTCGCGGGCCATTGTGTAGCCTTGGGCTGCTCGGGGAGCGCGGCGTTGCGGGAGGGATCGTGAGGGGCTCCACCGCCGGCCGGCAAGGGGGCCGGAGCAGCGGGGGCAACCTCAGCAGGAAGACCGAGGATGGGTAAGGTGTTGAGTGCGGCGGAGATCGAAAATTACCGGACGGAGGGCTACCATACTCCGCTGCGGGTGCTCACCGCCGGGGAAGCCGCGGGCTACCGGGCCAAGTTCGAAGCGTGGGAACGGAGCGTGGGAGGCGCGCCGCCCCGGCAGTATTTGCAGAAATGCCACCTGCTGTTTACCTGGGCCAACGAGCTGGTGCGGAACCCCAAGGTGCTCGACGCGGTGGAGGACGTTCTCGGACCCAACCTCCTGGTCTGGAGCTCCCAGTTCTTCAACAAGGAACCCCACAGCGAAGACTACGTCTCCTGGCACCAGGACGCGACCTATTGGGGTCTCAGCGAGCACACCGAGATGAGCGCGTGGATCGCCCTGGCGCCCAGCACGCCTGAGAGTGGCTGCATGCGCGTCGTCCCCGGAACCCACCGGGAGCAAGTGACCCACAAAGATACCTTCGCCGGCGGCAACATGCTTTCGCGGGGCCAGATAGCGCAGTTGGACGTGGACGATTCGAAGGTGGTCGATCTCGTGCTCCAGCCGGGGGAGATGTCCCTGCACCACGTGCTGATCGTCCATGGCTCCGGGCCCAACACTTCCGACGAGCGGCGCATCGGATTCGTGACCCGCTACATTCCGACTCACCTCAAGCAGGTGGAGGGTCCCCGGGACAGCGCACTGCTGGTGCGCGGGGAGGACGCCTACGGTCACTTCGAGCTGGAGCCCGACCCGGTGCGGGACTTCGATCCGGAGATGGTGGCGCTGCACAAGGCGGTCAGCGAGCGGCAGGCCAAGATTCTCTACCGGGGCACGGATAAGTCGCCCTACGCGTGAGTTTCCGCAGCCCCCGCCGTCCGGTGACGCGCGCGGGGCGGGCTCGGCGGCACGCCGGACGGCGCATCCAACCGGCCAACAATCGAGGAGGGTCCTACCGTGATCCAACGGCAAACGCGTCGGCGGGCGGCCACCGCCGCAATCCTGGGCGCCCTGATCGTCCTGGCGGGGCTCGGTGCCTGCGAGCAAAAGGCTCAGCAGAGCGGCCAAACCCCTGCCGCCGATTTCGGGAAGCGCTTCAAGTGGAAGATACAGTCCCTGTGGCAGGCCGGCTCCATCAGCCAGGACGTGTTCGTCCGGTGGACCGAGCAGGTCAAGGCCGTGACCGGCGGGCGGCTGGAGATCGAGCCGCTGCCGGTGGGGACAGTGGTGGCCTACAATGAGACCGTCGACGCGGTGGGCTCGGGGATCTTGGACGGCGTCCACGGGGGCGGAGGCTATTCCGCGGGGAAGGAGGTCGGGTTCGCGCTCATTACCGACCTGAACGCCGCCTACGAGACCCCCTACCAATTCCAGATGTGGTACGAGTACGAGGGCGGCAAGGAATTGGCCCAGGAGCTGTACAACGACTTCAACATGTACTTCATCGGCCCCGTGTTCTGGGGGGCCGAATCGATTCCCGCCAAGCGCCCCATCCGCTCCATCGAGGAATTCCGGGGGGTCAAGCTCCGCTCGCCGGAGGGGATGGCCCAGGAAATCTTCCGCAAGATCGGCGCGGCGCCGGTCAACATTCCGGGCAGCGAGGTGTACACGGCCCTGGACCGGGGCGTGATCGAGGCGACCGACTGGGGCACCCTGGGGATGAACGAGGATCTGGGCTACCACAAGATCGCGCCCTTCCCAATTTATCCGGGTATCCACTCCATGCCGGGCACCGACGTGGCGGTCAATCTGGACCGCTGGAACGAGCTGCCACCCGACATCCAGGCCATCCTCGAGGTCACCGTGCGGGATTTCGCCCGGGACATGATCCAGACCATGGAGATGGTTGACAGACGCGTCGCCGCGGAGGCGGCCGGCAAGGGGGTGACCCTGGTGAATTGGACGCCCGAGGCGCGCAAGGAATTGCGGGAGGTTGCCGCCACGGTGTGGAAGGAGTATTCCGCCCGCAGCGAAATGGGCAAGAAAATCTACGAATCCCAGATCGCCTTCCTGAAAAAGCTCGGCCTGATCGATTGAAGCCCGCCCGCAGCCGGCGAGAGCCGAGCTGCCGGGCGGGCCTGCACCGGCCCCCTACCGCCGTAGCCGATGGCGCGCCGCGCAGGCCCGATCCCCACTGGCCGAGCCCGAGCCGAGCCGTGTTTCCGCACGCGGCGCCGGTAGCCCCGTGGCAGCCTGCCTCGCGGCCGCCGGCGGAAGGCGCGGGCCAGGCCGGGTTCCTGCCGGCAGGGGATGGGCGCGCCGCATCCATCCCGCCGGAAGTCGATGCAGGCCGCGCGGCGCTTGGGTGGACGTCGTGAAAATCCCTTGGGACCCCCATCGGGGCCAGCAGAGGTGCGATCGATGAATCGAGTCGACCGGCTAGCCAAGTTCATCGGCGACAAGTTCAGCTATTTCTTCCTCGCCGTCGTGGCGCTGACCGCCTACGAGGTGATGATGCGCTACGTCTTCAACTCTCCCACGTTCTGGGTGCACGAGGCGTCCATCGCCCTCTGCGCCGTGGCCTTCGTCTTCGGCGGTCCCTACGTGCTTCAGGAGCGCGGTCACATCACCATCGCCGCGATCTACGAGCGGTTGCCGCAGCGGGTGCGGCGGCCGCTGGACGGCATCAATCTGGCGATCGTCGTGCTGTACCTGATCGCCCTGGGGTACGGCGCGGCGATTCAGGCGGGGAAATCCATCGCCGTCATGGAGGACACCGGAACCGCCTCCCATTTGCCCACGCCGCCGGTCGTCAAAACCTTCCTCGTCCTGGGCGTGGCGCTGATGATCCTCCAGGCGCTGGCGCATTTGGCCGCCCACCTCCGCCGCCGTTCCTGAAGAGCCTCGGGATGAGCATCGAGATCATCACCCTGTTGATGGTGGGCGGGGTTTTCCTGCTGCTGTCCATGGGTGTGCCGATGGCCTTCGGCCTGGGCGCGGTGGCCGCCGTCGCGGCGGTGGCGAACTTCGGGCCGATCGGGCTGACCCTCGTCGCCAGCCGCGTGTACAGCTTCATGAACGAGTACGTGCTGGTGGCCGTACCCATGTTCATCCTGATGGCCTCGATCATGGAGCGCTCCGGCGTCGCGCGGGACTTGTTCCGGGCGATGCACGTCTGGGCCGGCGGCATCCGGGGCGGCCTGGCCGTCCAGACCCTCCTGGCCGCGGTGATCATGGCCGCCATGACGGGCATCATCGGCGGGGAGATCGTGCTGCTGGGCCTGATCGCCCTACCCCAGATGCTGCGCCTCAAGTACGACAAGAACCTGGCCATCGGCACCATCTGCGCCGGGGGCTCGCTGGGCTCGATGATCCCGCCCAGCTTGGTGCTGATCATCTACGGCCTGACGGTGAACGTCTCCATCGGCGACCTGTTCATGGCCACGGTCATCCCCGGGCTCTTTCTCGCGGGGCTCTACATCGTTTACATTCTGGTGCGCTGTTACCTGAATCCGGCACTGGGCCCCCCGGCGCCCCTGGAGGAGCGGCAGATGCCCCTTCGCCAGAAGCTGGCCTTGCTCAAGGGCGTGATCCTGCCGATCCTCATCGCCGCATCGGT
>JAPUJL010000163.1 GCA_027296185.1 SAR324 cluster bacterium
GGCAGGGGGCGATGAATCCGGCGTCTCATTGGGCCGAGGCGTTTCTGGCCACCGAGTTGGACGGCCCGCAGCGGGCGCGAATGCTCTATTTGCAGGGCCGCATCCGCAAAGCCCAACGCGACCGGGAGGCCGCCGACGCGGCCTGGGCCCGGCTGGTCGAGGCGCACCCGCGGGATTTCTACGGCCTGCTGGCCAGTGGAGAATCCCTGGACCGCCTCGCCGAGGCGGCGGCTCCCCCACCGGAGAATGGGGTGGCGGCCGGGGTGCCCATGACCCGGCTGCTGTGGGAGGCGGAAGCCCTCCGCCGTCCCCTGGTGCTGTTCCTCATGGGTGAGCCGGAGCTGGCCGAGGCGGCGCTGCGGAAGGGATTCGACGAGCCGGCACCCGAGCCCGCCCTGTGGGAGCTGGCCACCGCCCTGGGTCACCTGGGCCGCTACCACCTGATGCAAAGGGTTGCCGCCCGCTCCCTGCGCGCTGCACGGCGCGAGGGCCGCGAACCGGACCAGGCGGCCCTGCGCATGGCCTATCCCCTGGCCTTCTGGGAAATCGTCGCCAACGGCGCCGGGCGCAAGCGGCTGAGCCCATACTTCGTGATGGCCGTGATGCGGGAGGAAAGCCACTTTCGCGTCGACGCCGATTCGGTGGCGGGGGCCAAGGGATTGATGCAGCTCATGCCCCCCACTGCCGCCATGGTGGCCAAGGAGAATGGCGTGCGGCTGGACGAGGACGCCCTGTACCGGCCCGCGGTCAATATCCGGTTGGGGACGCTTTACCTGGAGCGGCTCTACCGGCGCTTCAAGGGCAACGCCATCCACACCGCGGCCAGCTATAACGCCGGCCCCACCGCCGTGCGGCGCTGGCTGCGCACCATGAAATCCCTGCCCCCCGGCGAGTTCGTCGAGCGCATTCCCTACGGAGAGACGCAGCGCTACGTCAAGAAGGTGCTGGCGACCGCCGCCCTCTACCGCCGCCTCTACTCGGGGCAGTGAGCCTGCGCAATGAGACTGGGCAATGAGACCGGGCGCGATTCGCGCCGCGCCGCCCGCGCGGGTCTTGACAGCGGCCCGGGTGAAGGCTAAGCAAATACGTTTGATACGTGTCGCTTGCGCGCATGCTGAAGGAGAAGGCGGCACCGTCGGCGCAAGTGATGGGTCGCAGGCGATTGGGTGCCGTGGAGAGGCCGAATCCGGTTCGCGCATGCAGGATGTGAGCGAAAGACCCCTACCGCGTTGAACCGAATCCAGACCGGTTTTCTCTATTGGCCGAAAGGGGTTGCCGGCCGGCCACCGGTCTCGGAAGCAGGGGCCAGGCGCGGTTTCGCGGGATCGACGGAACCGGCGGTGCATTCGGCCGTGAGAACCCGGTCCCGCAGGCGGCAGACCGGCCGCCCGGAACGAACCGGAAGCCCTCCGGGCACCTTACCCCCTCGCAAGGGAGCGTTATGATCGAAGTCAAGGAACTGGTCAAACGGTTCGGCAACATCACCGCCGTCGACGGAATCAGCTTCGATGTGGACAAAGGCGAGGTGCTGGGGTTTCTGGGACCCAACGGAGCCGGCAAATCGACCACGATGAAGATGATCACCTGCTTCCTCGCGCCCACCTCCGGCACGGTGATCGTGGGGGGCAAGGACATCCTGGAAGATCCCCTCGCCGTGCGCCGGCAGATCGGCTACCTGCCCGAGAGCGCCCCCTCTTACCCCGAGATGACCGTGTTGGAGTTTCTCCGCTTCATGGCGGAAATGCGCAGCATCCCCCGGGGCGAGATCGGGGGCCGCATCGAGGAGATCCTCGCCACGACGGGCCTGGAGGAGGTGCGGCACCAAATCATCGAAACCCTCTCCAAGGGCTACCGGCAGCGCACCTGCTTCGCCCAGGCGCTGTTGCACGACCCCGAGGTGCTGATTCTGGACGAGCCCACCGACGGTCTGGACCCCAATCAGAAGCACGAGGTGCGGGAACTGATCAAGCGCATGCGGCACGAAAAGACCATCATCCTCTCCACCCACATCCTTGAGGAGATGGAGGCGGTCTGCAGCCGGGCGGTGATCATCGCCCAGGGGAAGATCGTCGCGGACGGCACGCCGGCGGAGTTGGCGGCCAAGTCCCGCTATCACAACGCCGTCACCGTGCGCACCCGAGACCCCCAGGCTGCGGCGCTGCGCGAAAAGCTGCAGCTGATCGGTGGGGTCAACGAGGTCGAATTCACCCCCGGCCAGGATGGCGGACCGGCCTCCTTCACGCTGTTCTCGGAAAACAACCGCCCCATCCTCCCCGACGTAACCAAGTTTCTGGAGACGCACGACGTGGCCGTGGAGGAGATTTTCGCGGAACGGGGGCGGGTGGACGAGGTGTTCCGCAACGTAACCCAGCCGGTGGCCTGAGGCCGCGGGCCTTTCCGGATCGCCGAGCGCACGTTGCCCATCGGGCCGAAGGAACCAGAGACAGGAGCCATGAACGGACTGATTCCGATCGTCAAACGGGAATTGCTGAGCTACTTCCGCTCGCCCGTCGCGTACATCTTCATCATCATCTTCCTCATTTCCACCGCGGGTGCCACTTGGTTTCTCGGCAGCTTCTACCAGTCCAATCAGTCCAGCCTGGATCCCTTCTTCTTTTTTCACCCCTGGCTCTACCTGTTCCTGATCCCGGCGGTGGGCATGCGGTTGTGGGCGGAGGACCGACGCTCGGGCACCATCGAGCTGCTGCTGACCCTGCCGGTGAACCTGTTGACGGCGGTGCTCGGCAAGTTCCTCGCCGCGTGGCTGTTCGTGGGCATCGCGCTGGCGCTCACCTTTCCCATGGCCGCCACGGTCTATTATCTGGGGAGCCCCGACACCGGGCTGGTCGTGACGGGCTACCTGGGCAGCTTCCTGATGGCCGGGTCGTATCTGGCCATCGCCTGCTTCACCTCTTCCATGACCAAGAACCAGGTCATCAGCTTCGTGCTGGGCTTTTTCATCTGCCTGATCCTGGTGTTGCTCGGCTGGGGTTTTCTGCAGGCGCTGCTGGTCAACGTGTTCCCGGTCTGGCTGGCGGACGCCATTACTTTCTTCAGCTTCTCCAGCCACTTCGAGGGGTTCCACCGGGGCCTCATCGACTCCCGTGACGTGATCTACTTCCTCTCCATCATCGGCTTCATGCTGTTCGCCACGGTGATCGTCCTGGAACACCGCAAGGCGTCTTAACCGGAGTTTTGCATGAATCCCCGCAGTAGCTGGATCAAGAAACTGCTCGTCTCCTCCACGGGCGCGCTGTTGCTGCTCGTCTCCCTGGTCGCCCTGAACTACCTGGCGGGCCTGGTGCCGCTGCGGCTGGACATCACCGAGGAGGGGCTCTACACCCTCTCCGACGGGAGCAAGCGCATCCTCTCCAACCTCGATGGGCAGGTGACGATCAAGTATTACTACTCCGAGAGCCTGGCCAACGCCCCGCTGCAGGTGAAGAACTATGCCCGCAAGGTGCGCGAGCTGCTGGACGAGTACGAGAACGCGGCCGGGGGAGACGTGACCCTCGAGGTCTACGATCCCCAGCCCGACACCGAGGAGGAGGAGTGGGCCTTCAAGTACGGCCTGCAGCGCATCGCCCTGCCCGACGCCAGTAACCTGTACTTCGGCATGGTCGTCCTATCCGAGCAGCGCGAGATCGCGGTGCCCTTCTTCGACCCGCGCCGGGAGAAATTTCTCGAGTACGACATCTCCGAGACGATCGCGCGGGTGACCGCCAAGTCCCAGCCCGCCCTGGGGATTCTCGCGTTCCTCAACGTATCCGGCGGGCAGGCCTCACCCTTGCAGCCCCGCGAGCCGGAGTGGGCGTTCATGGGCGAGCTGAAGAAAATTTATAAGGTTGAGCTCCTGCTTCCGAACTTGACGAAAATCCCGGAGCACATCGACCTGTTGATGATCATCCACCCCAAGTTCCTCCCCTCCAACGTCACCTACGCCATCGATCAATTCGTCATGCGTGGGGGCCGGCTGATGATCTTCGCCGATGCCAACGCCCGCACCGACCGGCAGGAACTGGAAAAACAGCAGGGCATCCGCTTTACCTACAGTTCCATTCCGGACCTGTTCGAGGGGTGGGGGTTGGTCTTCGACAAAACCAAGATCGTCGGTGACCGGCGATTGGCCACCCGCGTCAACACCCAAAGCCAGGGCATCGTGGATTTCCCGCTCTGGGTGAGCTTCCGTGGCGACCGCATCAACCGGGATTCGGTGATCACCAGCCAACTGGAAGAGGTCACGTTCATGGACGGTGGCTTCTTCGAGCCGGCGGAGGACTTCCGCTATACCTTCACGCCCCTGCTCACGTCTTCCTCGGATTCGGGCACCATTGACAATTTCATGGCCCAGATGGCCGGCCCGATCGATATCTCCCGTACCCTGGAGGTGGACGGCAAGGAGCGGGTGATGGCCGCCCTGATTACCGGCACGTTCGAGACGGTCTTTCCCAACGGGCCCCGGAAAACGCAGCAGGAACTGGCCGGCGACCCCGGGACGGCGCCAGAGGATGCGGCGGGTCCGCCCGAGGGACACCTGGACCGAGTCGAGCAGGAAAACTCGATCATGGTCGTGGGCGACGCGGATTTCATGCACGATCAATTCTCCGTGCAGCGGGTGAGCCTGTTCGGGCGCCCCATCATTCAGCCGATCAACGACAACCTGATCTTCCTGCTCAACGCCGTGGAGTTCATGTCCGGCAGCCGGGACCTGATCGATATTCGCTCCCGTGGCACTTTCTCGCGGCCTTTCACCACCGTGTTGGATCTGCAGCAGGCCGCCCAGGAAAAATATCAGCAGCAGGAAAAACAACTGAGCGATCAGCTGGAGCAGGTACGGGAGCGCCTATCTAAACTGGAAACCGCCCAGGGCGAGGAGGGAAACCAGCGGGTGATCCTCACGCCGGAAATCCTGGCGGAAGTGGAGCAGTTCCGCGAGGAGGAGCGGCGCACCCAGAAGGCGCTGCGCGAAGTGCGCAAGGTGCTGTGGCAGGACATCGAAAACCTGGGGCGGACGCTGCTGGCGCTCAATCTGCTGGCGGTGCCGCTCCTGGTGGCGATTATCGGGTTTGCCGGTTACTACCGGAGAGTCAAACGTAGCGGAGGCCGGAATTGAAGCTAAAAACCATAGCCATCGCGACGGGTGCCCTGCTCGCCGTCGCCGTTCTGGTGGCGCTGCTGCGCGACCCGGGTGGCGAGCGGCGGGAAGTGGGGCGCTCCGGGCAGCCGGTGCTCCTGCCCGAGCACATGGAGAACGTGGCCAAGTTCCGCTTCGAAAACGGCGAGGACACCGCCACGATCCGCAGTGCCGAACGGGGGTGGGTCATCGAGGAGGAGTTCGATTTCCCCGTCGAGCAGAGGTTCTTGCGCCAATTCCTGCTCAAGCTCTCGGAGCTGCGGCTGGAGCGGCGGATCACGGACAAGCCGGAGGTCTTCCCGGAGTTGGGCGTGCTGCGCCCTTCGGAGACCGGCGGCAAGCGGGAGGAGAACCGCACCGGCATCGAATTCACCGTGATCGACGCGGACGGCGAGGCGGCTTTCCGCGCCGTGTTCGGCAACCGGCGGCGCAGCGCCGAACAGGGCGGCGCACAGGCAGGGGTCAGCGGATCGGGGGGCATGTACATGCGCGACCTAGCCGACGATACGGTCTACATCATCTCCGGGGCCCCGCGCATTTTCACCAAGTCCCGGGAATGGATTAAGGCGGTCATCCTGGATTTCAAGGCCAAGAAGGACCTGAAGCGGTTTCGC
This sequence comes from SAR324 cluster bacterium, assembly GCA_027296185.1. Lineage (GTDB taxonomy): Bacteria > SAR324 > SAR324 > SAR324 > JACQKK01 > JAPUJL01. Next base: position 5,749 of record JAPUJL010000163.1, read on the forward strand.
ATCCAGCGGGCAAACGGCGAGGTGATCGCCGTGGAGCGGATCGGCGAGCCGCCTGAGGAAGTGGACTTCAAGACCAAGGTCGATTGGCGGCTGGACGGCGTGGAGGACATTTCACGCCTCGATCAGCGGGTGATCCTGGAAATCGCCAAGGGGCTGGGCGACCTCTTCCTGGTGCGGGTGTCCGATCCCTCACTCTCGCCGAAAGAGACCGGCCGGGAACGGATTGCGGTGGTGAACATCGAGCTGTTCGACCGGCGCCACTTCACGGTCACGCTCGGCGAGGAGCTCGATACCGAGGATTTCCGGCAACTGACCATCGAAGCCACCCTCGATCCCTCCGTCGACGATCCGGAATTGCGGAAGGAAACCGAGGAGTTCAACCGAATCTACAAGGGCCGGATCTTCGTGGTGCACAGCTGGGTGGCCACCCGCATCCTTCCTGACCGGGAGGAGTACTTCATCGAGGAAGGCTAGGGGCGGCCGGGCAGGAGACTCAGACGGGAGCACGATCCATGGCCGAAGAGATTCCCAGCGGCGCCTTCCGCTTCGAACTGTCCGCGACGTACAATCGCGACACCATCCCCCGCGAATTGAGCCGGTTGTCCAGCCTCCCGGCGGAGGTGTGGGCCCAGGTGATCGTCGAGGCCGGGGCGCTGGATTTGAGCTTCGGATCGGTCAGCACGGTGCAACGCCTGAGACCCGGGCAGGACGGAATCGTGCCGCCCGAAACGCCGTTCAAGTTCTCGGCGGCCGGCGGACTCCTGCAGTTTCACGTGGAGTATTATCACGAGCCCCGGCTGAACGACGCGGAACTGATCGCCGGAGAGCTGGGCAAGGGCCGCGCCGGGACGGGCTAGCGGTTCAGATGCTCCGCCGCACGGGGCAGCGCCCGCTTTTCGTCGGCCCACCTCTTGAGCACCTTGGCCATGCGCTCCGGGACGAACCCGAGCTGGCTGAGGGCGATCCCCCCATCGAAGACCTCCCCGTACCGGGCGAACTTGCCGTCCCGCAGCTCGAAGCGGCTCATGCCCTCGAAGACTACCCGCGTGCCTTTGTTCTCCGGCATCTTGGTGGTGTAGCTGAAGGTCCACTCGGCGTAGCCGTTGCGGCCATCGCTGACCGGATGGCGCATGTCCCAGCGGAAATCCTCCGCGTCCCGCCAGAAGTAATTCTCCAGCATATCGGCGATGGCTCCGGGCCCGGTGAACTCGCCGTAGAAGGTGTCGTGGTAGACGCCGTCCTCGGTGAACAGGGCGCCCAGCCGCTTGCCGTCGCCCGCTCCCACCGCGGCGGAGAATTCCTTTAGCGATTCCGCGAACTCCATAACGCCTCCTGTCGCTGGGGCTCCGGTGCGGGCCCACCCATTTACTCGTCCCGCGGCCGGTCCGCGCTCTGGCTGAGCGCTTCGGCGAACCGATCGGGACGGCCCGTGATGATACCGTCCACGCCCATCCCCAGCAACCGGCGCATCCGGGCCACGTCGTCCACGGTCCACACGAACACCGGCACGCCCACCCGGTGCGCCGCGGCAACGACGCCCGGCGTGACCACCCGCAGGCCGCGGTACGTCTCGGGCACCCGGAGCACGTGATGGAGGGGGCGATACCAGCCCAACAGCCCCAGGCGGCGGAACAGCAGAAAGGCCAGCACCGAGCGGCGGGAGAAGAAGGTGGGAAGCTCGGGGGCCAATGCGCGAAACCGGAGCGCCCGCCCATGCATCGACGAACCGGCGATCGCCCGCCGGGACATGCCGCAGCGCCGAATCACCGCCGCCACTTCCGCCTCGCAGGGGGGCTGGCCGGGC
>JAPUJL010000164.1 GCA_027296185.1 SAR324 cluster bacterium
CCTGCACCCCGGTTAGAAGTCGGTTTAGCTCCCCGGGACATTTCGGTGGAGCGGGCGTCCCTGCCTGTCCTGAGCCCGTCGAAGCACCTGCCTGCTTCCGGCCGCTCGGCGCCTTACGCCCGCACCCACACGCCGGTAATCACCCGTTCGGCGAACAGGACGTAGCCGCCGTCTCCCCGATATCCGGACGGGAACGCCGGGCCGCTATCCCGCAGCAGATGCCAGCGGAACCGGCCCGAGGCAATGGGCAGAGCGGACTCGGCCCGCTGCGCGGATTCGGGAGCCTTGGCGGTTGCGTCCGCGACATCTTGGGGAAAGGCGACCCGCGCGTCGTGGTAGCCGAGGAAGACGCCGCTGGCCGGGTTCAGGGCCTTGTAGATGGATTCCTTGGCGGAAAACAGGAGCGCGAAGGCCCGCGGCCGCCCGGCTGGCGGAACGCTGTCCAGCCAATCGGCTTCCTCGGGTAGCCCGATCCGGTCGAGGAGGCTGGGTTTGGCGGAATGGGGCCGCTCCACGTCCAGCCCGACACCCGTGTATAACCTTCGCCACGACACCGCCGCCGCGGCCCAGCCATGGCTGTGGGAGATCGCGCCCACCAGCCCTTCCGGCCAGCGGGGAGCCCGGGCTCCCGCGCGCAGGATCGGCTGCCGGGGAGCATCGGCGAAACCCAACCGCGCCATCGCCTCCCGGGCACAGGCCCGGCCGCGGGCGAATTCCCCCCGCCGCTCCGGAAGCGCCCGCGCCGAAAGGAGGCCGCGTTCCTCGGGCAACAGCGGCGGCTCCGCGCCGCCCGGCGGCAGGAGGGCGAAGGCGATATCCGGCGGGAACGGCGAGGCGGCATCCGCCGCGGCGCGGTGACTCACGGAAACGGCGACAGGCGCTCAGAGGACGTTGGCGGCCATTTCCGCCAACGCCGAGCGCTCCCCACGGAACAGGGTCACGTGGCCCGACATGGACTGCTCCTTGAAACGCTCCACCACGTGGCTGAGGCCGTTGGAGACCGAATCCACGTAGGGATTGTCGATCTGGTAGGGGTCGCCGGTGAGCACGATCTTGGTGCCGGTACCGACGCGGGTGATGATGGTCTTGATCTCGTGGGGGGTCAGGTTCTGGGCCTCGTCCACGATCATGAACTGCTTGGGGATGCTCCGCCCGCGGATGTAGGTCAGCGGCTCGATGTTCACCAGCCCCTGGTCGATCAGCGCCTGGTAACCCTTCATCTGCCCGTGGCGCGAGGCCGGGGTGCTGACCAGGAACTCCAGGTTGTCGAAGATGGGCTGCATCCACGGCTCCAGCTTCTCCTCCAGGGTGCCGGGCAGGTAACCCAGGTCCCGGCCCATGGGGAAGATCGGCCGCGACACCAACATTTTCGAGTAGGTATTGTCCTCCATCATCATCTGCAGCCCGGCGGCCAGGGCCAGCAGTGTCTTGCCCGTCCCCGCCTTCCCCATCAGCGTTACCACCGAAAGCTGAGGATCCATCAGCATCTCCAGCGCCACCGCCTGCTGCGGATTGCGCGGGGCGATTTCCCACACCCCCTTGCTCAGGTCGCGGATGGGGTGGAACATCTGCCGCCCGGCATCGTAGCGGAAGATTTCGTACGCGCCTTCGCCCCCGTCCTCCTGAACGATCAGGCAATGGTTGGGATGGAACCGCCCCTCCACCTCCAGCCATTCGCGCCCCCGGTATTCCTCGATCTGCTTGCCCACCACGGTCTGCACCGTGAAGCCGCTGTACAGCTCGCTGACGTCGCTGTGCCCTCCCTCGTAGGCCACCGCCTCGATCCCCAGGGCATTGGCCTTGATCCGGAGGTTGGTGTCCTGGCTCACCAGCACCGTCTTCGCCTTGCCGTCCCGTGCCATCTGCAGCGCCGTGGCCAGCACCCGGTTGGACGACTTGCGCAGGTCCAGTTCCCTGGGGAAGCTTTCCTCGTCCCGGTTCCAGATCTGGACGCGGATGGTGCTGCCGTTGGGCTGATCCACCCCCTTGGCCAGGTTGCCCTTGAGCCGGTAGCGGTCGATGGTGTTGGCGACCATGCGGGCGTTGCGCCCGGTCTCGGACATCTCCCCCTTGAACTGATCGATGTCCTCCATGGCCGTGATGGGGATCACCACCTCCCCGCCCGGAAAGGCCAGCATCGCCTCCGGGTCGTAGAGCAGCACATTGGCGTCGAGCACGTATCGGGTCGCTTCGGTCATGGGGCCATCGCAAGGGAGGGAATCGAGTTTAGCGCATCGATTCGAAAGGGTGTCGGATGTGTTACCTCAACGGCACGCTTCCGGGCGGCAGATGAGAGACTGCATCGACTAGAGAGCGCTCGTATCCTATGCAACAGGCGCCATTTTGACAATTCCGGCTGGTTCCCGGAATCGGGGCTGAAGATGGTAACGGATGAATTTTCGAATCCAATGAGCAGCGCGAACCTACCTGTTGAGATCGAATGAGGCTAATTCCGGTCACGATGTACCTGCCGTACACGGTCAAGTCTGAAGGCGAGTGGATCGTCGCCTCTTGCGACGCGTTGGATATCCATTCCCAGGGCAAATCCGCCGATGAAGCCGCGACGCAACTCAAGTGGGAAATGGAATCGTTCCTGGAGCACTGCTA
>JAPUJL010000165.1 GCA_027296185.1 SAR324 cluster bacterium
ATACCCTGCTGGACTACGGCGAAGCGCTCGCCGATCTCGGCCGTGGCCCGGAGGCATCGGAGAAGTTCCGCCGTATCCTCGAGTTGGAACCGGCCAACGTCGATGCCCACCACCGGCTGGGAGAGATCGCCCTGCAGGCGGGCCGGCACGAGCGGGCACACCTGGAGTTCGAGCTCGTGCTGAAGCTCGACAAGCAGTACCCCCAGATCCGCGTTGCGCTGGCGGCGGCTCTGCTGGGCCGGGGGCAGATGGAGGAGGCCCGAGGCCACCTCGGTGAGGAAATGGATCAATTCCGCCAATTGGGGGCGGCGGATCCGCCCGGTGGCTCAAGTGGCCGGGCCGAGAGATTCGGCTCGCTGCTGTTGCATGTCGGGATGGCGGCGGAAGCGGCGGAAGTGTTCAAGCGTGCCATCGATCGCCTGGGCCCCACCGCCGAGCTGTATCGAAAGCTGGCACTGGCGAGGTTCGAGTCCGGCGACTGCGACGGGGGTGCGGTGGCGAGCCGGCACGCGCTCCGCCTGGAATCGGGTTGCCTGGTTTCGATTCACAACCTTGCGCTGGCCGCACTGGAGGGCGGGCGGATAAGGGCGGCCGCCGGCTGGATCGACAGGGGATTGGGGATTGATCGCAACGATGACGGCCTGCGTCGTCTGCGGATGCGGTTGTGGTGGAGGTGGCTGAAAAGGGCGTGCGGCACGGTGGCAAGATTGGGCCGGGGATAGGATAAGCGCTATCCGCTGGCGGCCATCGGCAAGAGAATGCGGCGGGTGCGCCTTCGGCTGACGGCCTCTTCGGCGGCCGGTGCAGCCGGCCCTACCTTCTCTATAGCGTCGCGCTCGTGTACGGAAGCAGCGCCATATACCGCGCGCGTTTGATCGCCTTGGCGACCTTCCGCTGCTCGCCTGACGAGATGCCCGTGCGCTTGCGGGAGTAGATCTTGCCGTTTGGCGTCATCAGCCGACGGAGGTCGTCGACCTTCTTGTAGTCGACGTACCGCCTCTCGCTCTTTCCTAGTAGGAGATAGCCGGCGTACCGCTGGGAGGATCGCATGATCTGCGCTGTCATTGAATCACCCTGTCGGGAGTGCTCCGTGGGATGGGATTGGCCTCCTACGGTAGAGCCGGGGCGGCGGGCAATCAAGGTGGGCGTCACGGCGTCCATGCCGCAGGACGCAGCACAGGGTTCGGGGATCGGGGTTTGGGAAAGCGGCGAGCTGCCCATCCTGAACCCTGAACCCCTCTCTTTTCTCCGTGTCCCTCCGCGGCGAATCTTCGCTTTCGTCCGGGTGGCTGTGGAGGAGTCCCAATGGAATCGGGACCACGCCAGGGCTGGTTTGTCGCCCCAAAGACCGGGGCGTCGCTTCGCGCAGCCCCAGCCACCCAGAGGGAGGCACAGGTGTTCGGGGTTCGGGGTACGATAAAGCGGCGAGTACACAATCCTGAACCCGGAACCCTTTCTCTTCTCCGCGGCCCTCCGCAGGGAATCTTCGCGAATTTTCACCCAAAATGGCCGGCTGTCGGAATCCGCAGCTCCGGGTCCGGCGAAGAGTATCAACGAGGTAGCAGAGACTCTCCTTATTCTGTTCTCCTCTCCTTCCTTTTGGTTACCGCCGACCGGCCCCCGCCCGACGTTGCCCCCACCGTCGTACCGCCGGTCGGCGGTTCTTCTACAGGTGCGATACCAGTCCGTGTTCTCAGATGAGACTCGGAGGTGTGCCGATATTCGTCGTGCCCACTTGACACCTGCACCCATGCCGCCGCCCCTCATCGGCATCACCACAGACCTCCAGGATGACGCGTACTGCGTCCCAACGCGGTGCCCCGCAGCCGTCAGCGAGGCGGGCGGTGTTCCCGTCCTGCTTCCGTGTCTCCCGCGGATGGCTGGGCAGATCCTCCAATGGTGTGACGGCTTGATCCTTTCCGGCGGGGACGATCCGATCATGGAGCGCTTCAACGTGGCCACCCATCCAAAGGCCAAGCCGATTGCGCCGCGGCGGCAGGCGTTCGAGCTCTCGTTGCTCGCCGCCCTTGACGATCGGCCGAATCTGCCTGTCCTGGGCATTTGTCTCGGCATGCAGTTGATGGGTCTCTACCACGGCGCGACGCTTGATCAATACCTGCCGGACACGCTCTCTACCGCCGCCGAGCACTGGCCGCAGCGGGAGCATCCCGTCAGGGGCGTCCTGGGAAGCGGCGTGGTTTCGAGCCACCACCGCCAGGCGCTGCGCGTTGGGGGGGATCTGCAAATCGTCGCGAGGGCCTCCGACGGTGTGATCGAGGCGATTGCCGATGATCGCCGTTGCTTCTACCTCGGTGTTCAATGGCACCCGGAACGAACGGAGGATCGGCCGCTGGGGATCGATCTGATCCGGCGGCTTGTCGCGGCCGCGCAGGTGCATGCACAAGGCGCGAACGTGCCGTTGCATGTGTGAAAAGAAGGCTGTCGGCTATCGGCTATCAGCTATCGGCCAGAGAAGAGGCGGTCGCCTCTTCTTGGCGACAGCTCGCTCGTTCCGGACCCCGAACCCCTGTGCCTCCCTCCGG
>JAPUJL010000166.1 GCA_027296185.1 SAR324 cluster bacterium
CGTCGCCAACAACTTGGCCAACGTGGACACCGTCGGCTACAAGGCGGATCAGCCCACCTTCGCTTCCGTGTTCGCCCGCACCATGGGCATCGCATCGGAATCCGACGAGGAATCGTTCTTCCACCACGATCACCTGCCGCCCTACACCGGGGTGGGCCAGGGCTATGTGGCGACGAGCGACATGGGCAAGAACTACGATATGGGCCGGCTGCGCGAAACGGGCAACCGGCTCGACTTCGCGCTGACCGACCGCGACAGCTTCTTCAGCGTCATCACGCCCCAAGGGGAACGATTTTCCCGGGCCGGCAACTTTCGCCTCAACACGGAAAATCAGTTGGTGACGGCGGAAGGGCTCACGGTAAACGGCAAGGAAGGCCCCCTGACCATCGAGGGCGAGGATGTCCAAGTCACCGAGGACGGCACGATCCTGGTGGACGGCGAGGCGATCGGCGGCATGAAAGTGGTCACCTTCCCCTTCCCGGAGCGCCTGCAAAAACTCGGAAACTCCCTCTTCGCCCCCATCGACGAGGAGAACGCACCCCGCATCGTCGAGAACGTGCAACTGGTGCAGGGATCGGTGGAAACCTCCAACGTCGAGGTGGTGACGGAAATGGTGCGCATGATCCAGGCGCAACGCTCCTACGAGACCGCCCAGCGCGCCATCCGCACCCAGGATGAGATGAACCGCCAGGCGATCACCCTGGCCGAAGTGTAAGCCAACCCGCCGCGGAGAGCCGGTAACCCCGCGCCCCGCAGCGTCAACCGTAGCGAAAAAGAGAGCCCGCCTTATGATGCGATCGCTTTTTGTGTCCGCCACCGGTATGGGTGCCCAGCAACGGCAGATCGATACCGTCGCCAACAACCTGGCCAATGTGGACACCGTCGGCTACAAGAAGAGCCGCAACAATTTCCAGGACCTGCTCTACCAAATCGACCGCACCGCCGGTTCCCAATCGTCCCAGAACACCACGGTTCCCGTGGGGATTCACTCCGGGCACGGCGTCAAGCACGTCTCGACGGAGAAGATCTTCACCCAGGGGGACATGAAGAACACGCGGGTGGAACTGGACATCGCGATCGAGGGAATCGGCTTCTTTCAGATCCTTCAGCCCAACGGCGCCATCGCCTACTCCCGCGCCGGAAACTTTCAGCGCGACCAGCAAGGGCGCGTGGTGACCCCGGACGGTTTCCCCGTCGAGCCGGAGATCATCATCCCGGAGGACGCCCGGGCGGTATCCGTCGGCATGGACGGCACGGTCGCCGTGCAAGTGGGCGAGGAAACCCTGCCCACCCCGGTCGGCACCATCCAACTGGCGCGGTTCTCCAACCCCGCCGGCCTCTCGCCGATCGGCAAGAACCTGTTCTCCCCCACCGTGGCTTCGGGCAATGCCATCGTGGAAATCCCCGGCGTGAACAGCATGGGCACGTTGGTCCAGGGATTCTTGGAGATGTCCAACGTGAGCGTGGTGGACGAGATGATCAACATGATCATCGCCCAGCGGGCCTATGAGATAAATTCCAAAGCCATCCAGACCTCCGACGACATGCTGCAGACCGCCAACAACATCATGCGGTAGGCCCCTAAACCGATAGGACTGTCCCGATGACCCTTCCCCACAAAGCCATTCTGTGGCTGCTCTGCCTCGCCGGCGCCGCGCAACTCGCGCTGGCCCAGGAGCAGGATCCCGAGAAGATTCTGGTGCGCGTGCTGCCCAGTGCGGAGGTATTCGGGGAACGGTTCTCCCTCGGCGAAATCGCGGAGATGGACGGCTTCGACATCAAGGCGATGAAGGTCCTCGCGGCGATCGAGGTGGGCCGTTCGCCCATGCCGGGCCGCTCCCTGCGGTTGAGCGAGCGCTTGATCCTGACCCGCCTGCGGCCCTCGATCGACGTGAAGCGGCTGATCCTGCACGTGCCCGATAAAGCCCACGTCACCCGCGCGTCGCTACGCATCCCCGGCGCCGAGATCGAGCGGCTGGTGCTGGAGCAAGCGGCGGCCGATACGGGTGCCAACCCGGAAGACCTGAAGCAAGAATTGCGGGGCTCGATCAACGACGCGGTGTTGCCCAAGGGCGAGCTGGAGTGGGCCATCAGTCCGCTCGGCCGGTATATCTCTCCCACCGGCGACCGAACGTACCTGGCCGTGGCGCGGATCGACGGCAAGGACGTCTGGCGCACCACGGTACGGCTGAAGCAGAAGGTCTACCAGCAGGTGGTCATCGCCGCCTCGCCCATCCGCCGCAACGCCACGATCCAACGCTCGGACCTGAAACTCGAGCGTCGGCCCGCCGGGCGGGAGGCGGCACCGTTGCCCGGCTCCATCGACGAGGTGGTGGGCAAGATCGCCCGCCGCCCCATCGGCGCCAACGAGGCCATCCGCCGCGATATGTTCCTGGAACCCCATGCCGTCTCGGAGGGTGGGCGCGTGGTGGTGCTCTACCGCACCGCGCGGGTCTCCGTGCGAGTCACCGGCGTGGCCCTGGTGGGCGGGCATGTGGGGGATTTCATTCCGGTGAAAAACCTCCAGTCGGGTAAAATCGTCTACGGCGTCATCGAGGGCAGCGAGATCGTCCGTGTCAACTGAATCGAGAGTGCCCACCCGGCGGGGCAGTGCCGAACCGATCCCATTCCCCATGATGGCCGATCCCATGCGCAGACTACGACGACTCGGATTTGCCGCGGCGTGGGCCGCCCTGACGCTGTTGCCCGCCGGCTGCCTGATGCCCGGCCAGCAGAGGGCGGCGATGCCCGTGGGCGGCGCCCCACTGACCGCGCAGGAAAACGTCCGGCAGCAGGTGCGGGAGCGGCGCCCGATCAACACGCGCCGGAACCTGTACGAAGGCAGCTTGTGGCGGGGTTCGGCCTCGTGGGGGAACCTGATGCGCGACCACCGCGCCCGGTTCCGGGGCGACCTGCTCACCGTGCGCGAGCTGAACCGCATCATCAACGTGCCGGATGTCGTCGCCGAACCGGAAGTGCCCGCCGCTCCGCAGGAGGAGCCGCCGCAACAGCTCGTCGATCCGTTGATCATCTTCCTGGAGGAGCAGCGCATGCGGCGGGAGGATATCGAGCGGGAGCAGGCGGACATTCTCCGCTCGCTGGATCAGGTGGAAGTGCAGGTGGTGCGCGTGCTGCCCAACGGAAATCTGTTGGTGCGAGGCACCCATCCGCCGATCTTCCGGGACAACAACCGGGTCAAGTACCTGTTCAGCATCAAGGGCATCGTCCGTCCCCGGGACGTCGACGACGACAACTCGATCGTCTCCACCAAGCTGAGCAAGGCCGAATACAAGCTTACCCGCCTCGTGAAGCGGGAATCCCTGCCCCTGGGCTCGTTGGCCCGGGCCGGGGGCCGGAAACGGGAAGGCGCGTTGCTGGACCGCTTCACCGATTTTCTCACCACGCCGAGCCAGCGCACCGTGGGCACCGGCCGCTAACAGGACGGGACGCATGAAGAGCACCACCGGAATTTCCATCGATACCCAAGCCGCGCACCTCCGCGGCCGCTCGCGCCGCGGGTTCCCCCGGCGGTGGGGAAGCGTGGCGCTTTGCGCCGCCCTGCTCCTGCTCGCCACGGCCTGGGAGGCCTCGGCCATCCGGGTGAAGGACATCGCCTATCTGCGGGGCGCGCGGGACAATCAGTTGATCGGCTACGGGTTGGTGGTGGGGCTCAACGGCACGGGCGATAGCGAGGACAGCCTGCTCTCCCGCAAGCCCCTCAGCAACGCCCTGGAACGGATGGCGCTCAGCCTCAACCCGCGCGAGATCGAAGGCCGCAGCATCGCGGCGGTGCTGGTGACTGCGACGATGCTCCCCTTCGCCAAAGCCGGGTCGCGAATGGACGTGACGGTGGATACCCTCGGCGATACCATCTCGCTGCGGGGCGGAACGCTCATGTACAGCCTGCTCTACGGCGCGAACCAGGTGGTCTATGCCACCGCGCAAGGGCCGGTGACCGGCATTCCGAAAGGCATCGAGTCGCCGTTTCCCGGCGCCGAGCTGCTCCCAGCCGACGTGGCGGGAGTGGCTACGCGCGCCCCGCGGGTGGATCCCCGCTCCAGCCTGGTCCCCACCAAGGGCTACGTCCTCGGCGGCGCGCTGGTGGAACGGGAGATCAACCTCAACCTCAACTCCCGCTCCCGCGTGTTCGTGAACCTCAAACGCGGCGACTTCACCACCGCTTTCCGGCTGGCGAAGCTGATCAACCGCGAGCTGGGCGACGGCACCGCACGGGCCAAGGACGGGGGCACGGTGGAGATCTCCGTTCCGGACAGCTACCTGGGGCAAACGGTGGAATTGATGGCCCGCATCGAAAATCTGGAAATCTTCCCCGATGCGGTGGCCAAGGTGGTGCTGGACGAGCGCTCCGGGACGATCGTAATGGGCCAGCACGTGCGGATTTCCCCCATCGCCATCTCCCACGGCGCCATGAGCATCGAAGTCATGGGACCCCCCTCGGCCGCCGAAGGCGAGGATGGCGCGGAAGAGGAAACCGGCGGCCTGCCGATCAATGTGGCCGAATCGCCCTTTGCCATCATTCTGTTCAAGGGCGACGTCGATCTGAAGGAGGTCGTGGATGGCCTCAACAAAATCGGGGCATCGAGCTGGGATTTGGTCCAAATCTTGAAATCCATCAAGACCGCAGGTGCGCTGCACGCGGACCTGGAAATCCGATGATTGCGAGGGCGTTATGAGACTCGACCCGACGATTCCCCTTCCCTTCAGCGAAGCCACCGTGCGCGCCCGGTTGCTGGTGCGGGATATTCCGGACCCGGATGGCATCGAGGCGGAGCGGCTCAAGGCGGCGATCCAGGACTTCGAATCCTTGCTGATCGAGCAAATGCTCAAGCAAATGCGAAACTCGATCCCGGATGGCGGGCTGTTCAGCGTCAACCGCGGGCGCGAGATTTTTAACGAGATGCTCGACGGGGAATATGCCCGGCTCATGAGCAGCCGGGGTGGATTTGGGCTGGCGGAATTCATGCTCAGCCGGATGGGCCCGAAATGAACAACGAAACTGTGACCGAACGTACTCAAGTTATTGGCGGAAGACCCGATAAGACTAGCAACGGGTATTCCGTGTCAGCACGTGGCGCCCGGGATGAACCGATTATTCCATACTCGACACGATAGGTTCGGACCGGCCCGGCGGGAGTGCCGGGAGCCCCGTACACGAAGCGGCGGAATGGGCTGCGAGCGGATTCTCGTGGCCTCGTCCCGGCATTGGAAAGAGATGGAGGAGAACCGATGAAAGTCACCGGACAGGATCCGGCCAAGACCGCAGAACTCACCCTCGGCAAGGCCAAGGGCAAGGAGGGCAAGGATGCCCGGCCTTCCCCGGCCGCCGGTGGAGAGGCGCGCAAGCCGGCTCAGCTGCCCACCAACGCCTCGCTGACCACCACACGGGTCAAGGAGGCGATCCGCAACGAGCCGGATGTCCGGGCGGAACGGGTGGCCGAGTTGCGCGAGCGGCTCAAGAGCGGTTCCTACAAGGTCGACGCGGACAAGCTTGCCGGCAAGATGCTCGACGAGTCGATCCGCGACGATCTGGAGAAACCCTGACCGGAACGGCGGCCCGGAGCCACGAGGCCCGATCTGGCGCTCCCGGCACCGCGCCGCCCCAAGCCTGAAGCCATCGCCCGAACCGCCCACCGGCCTCACCGTCACCGAACCCCCAGGCTCTCATCGGAATCCAAGCCATGCAGCAGTATCTTCCCGAACTTCTGGAACTCCTCAAGGAAGAGATCCTCCATCACGCGGCCCTCGAGCACGAGCTGGAGCAAGAGGCCGATCTGGACGGCTCCCTCAACGGCAGCGAGTTGCTCCAGATTCAGATGCGCAAAACCAAGTGCGTCCGCGACATTCGCGACCTGGAGGAGCGGCGCATCGAGCTGGTGAGCCGCATCGCCCAGGATTGGGGCGAGTCCACCGAGGCCATCACCCTGAGCCGCATCATCGGGCGCGCACCCATTCGCGAGGGCCCGGCCCTGCAACAGTGCTACTCGGAGTTGCAAGACCTGGTGCACCGCATCCGGAATCTGGCCCAGGTGACCAGCGCCAATGCCCAGGCCCGGCTGAAGGCGATCGACGCGACCCTCGCGGCGATCAAGGAGGCGCTGAAGATTCACTCCACTTACTCCGAGGCGGGCCGGTTGCAAAAGGCCACCCCGACTCTCAAGTCCACTTCCGCCTGAGCGCGGAGGAGGGCACCACCGCCTGAGAAACGCCGACACCATGGGCAACGGTCTGTTCAGTCAACTCGATATCGGTAAGCGCTCGCTGATGGCCCAGCAGGCGGGGATGGGTGTAGCCGGGCACAACGTCGCCAATGTCAACAACGAGGGCTATTCCCGCCAGCGGGTGGAGCTGGAAGAGCAGCATCCGCGCCGCTCCAAATTCGGAGCCGGGGTGGATATCGAAGCCGTAGGCCGGGTCACCGACCGCTTCACCAACGAGCGGCTGATCGGCGAGCAGACCCGCCTGGGCAACCTGGACGTGCGCGAGAAAATCCTGTTGAAGCTGGAGCAGATCTTCAACGAGACCGAGGGTACCGGACTGCGGGCGACCCTCAACGAATTCTGGGCCGCCTGGGGCGACGTGGCCAATCAGCCCGAATCGGAACTGTTCCGCGCCGAGCTCATCACCCGGACCAATTTGCTCACCCGCAAGTTTGGGGAGCAGGCCAAGGAACTGGACGATCTGCGCACCCAGCTCAATGGCCGCATCTCCCAGGACATCGAGGTGATCAATCAGTTGTCGCTCCAGCTGGCTCGCCAGAACATGTCGGTGCAACAGACCGACCGCGGCCACGGCGAGGCGAACGACCTGTTCGACGCCCGGGAATCCACGCTAAAGGAGCTCTCCCGCCTGATCCAGCTCGAGTGGTTCGAGGACGAATCCGGCCTGATCCAGGTGACCGTGGGCAGCGGCTGGCCCCTCGTCGCGGGGCGGCGGGCGAACCGGCTGGAAGCTTCCCTGAAGAACGAGGAGCTGGGGATGTTCCGCATCCGCGGGATCGATCCCCAGGGCATTTCCCGGGACATCACCGACGAGGTGCGGGGCGGCCAACTGAAGGAATTGTTCAACCTGCGCGACCAGACGGTGCGCGGATTCTCCGGCCGGCTGGACGAGCTGGCGGCGGAATTGGCCTTCAAGGTCAACCAACTCCACGCCACCGGCACGGGCATCAACGCCCGCCACGGCAGGCTGCGCAGCTCCTTCGCCTTGAAGCCGGATGCGCTCGTTCGGCCCCTGCCCTTCCTGAAGGACGGGCTGTTCCGGGTGCACATGGTCAACGAGAATAACGCGATCCTGGAAACCTACGAGGTGGAGATCAAGGCCGGGCGCGACACCCTGCCGGACATCGTGAACCGGATCAACGCCGCGGTGGGCGACCCCAGCCTGTTCCGCACGGTGTTGAACGGCGATGGCAGCGTCACCCTGGAATCGGGCGGGCCCTTCCCGTTCGTGCTGGGCGACGACGAAACCGATTTCGCCGTGGTGATGGGATTCAACAACTTTCTCGATACCCTGCGGGGCGCCCGGGATATTTCCATCAATCCACGGCTGGAGCGCGAACCCAACAGCATCTCCGCCGGCAAGCAGCTGGTTCCGGGAGACAACAGCGTGGCCTTGAAAATTCACGCCCTCCAATTCCTGCCCAGCATGCAGGACGATTCGATCAACTTCGACGAGTTCTACAACGGCGTGTTGGCCGAGCTGGGGCTGATCGTGCAGCGCAGCCAAACGGAGAAGCGGAACCAGGAGTTGATCGTCCATCAGTTTCAGAAGCTGCGCGACGAGGTCTCCTCGGTGAACATGGATGAGGAAGTGGCGGACATGGTGCAGTATCAGCGCGGCTTCGATGCGGCCGCCAAATTCATCAGCACCATAGACGAAATGACCCGCACCATCATCGATATGTAGGCGGACCGAAACCCATGCGTGTCACCGATCTCACCAAACACAACAGCGTCGTTCGGGCGCTCAACACCGCCTCGTCCGAGCTGGCCACGCTGCAGGAGAACATGTCCTCCGGCAAGCGCATCAACCGGCTCTCGGACGACCCGATCGGCGCGACACAGGTGCAGGATTTCAAGACCAAGCTCTCCTTCCTCGACACCATCAAGCGGAATATCCAGAACAACTACATCATGCTGGACCGCTACGAGGACGAGTTGGCCGACATGGGCGACATGCTCCGTACGGCCAAGACGCTGATCCTGGCCCAGGCCAACGGCAGCGCGGGCGACGCCACCCGCGAGGTCACGGCGACGGAACTGGAGGCCATCATCGACGCGCTGTTCGAGGCGGGCAATTCCAAGATCGGCAAGCTGTTCATCTTCGCGGGCACCCAGACCCTCACCCGGCCCCTGGCCCGGAACGAGGCCGTGCAGCCGGCGCTGATCGACGTCCGCAATGCCGATACGGGCTTCATTTTCGCCGTCGAATTGGACCAGTACGAGGGCCGGTTCATCGGCCACTCGTCCAATTCCTATATTCTCCGCATCACCAAGGAGGGTCCCTTCGGACGGGCTCGCTACGAGGTGTCCGACGACGGCGGCGAATCCTGGGGCAAGGAACACACCCTGCTGCGGGACAACCAGGTGGTCAACGAGTCCGGCAAGCTCGACGACCGGGTGCGGCTCCTCTTTCCCGGCGGAGATCAGCAAGAACCCGAGGCACCGACGATCTTCCTGGAAGGGTTGGAGTTTGTCTCTCCGTCCAACCCGCCGGTGGGCTACCACGGCAACGACGATAAGAAGTTCATTCCCACGGGCGAGGGCACCTTGCTGCCGGTGAACCTCACCGCCCGGGAAATCTTCTTCAAGAACGAGCAGGATCCCGAGTCCATCGACATCTTCGACCTGCTGTTCACGCTCAAGCGCTCCCTGATCGAAAACGAGCCCAAGGTGCTCGAGGAGCGCATCGACGAGCTGGACCGGGCCTTCAATCAAGTGCTGAACCGGCGCGCCGACGTGGGCAGCACGCGCCGCGAGCTGGAACTGCAATTCGACAAGATGGGCGACCGCGAATTCACCAAAACCAAGCAAATGTCCGCGATCGAAGATTTAGACCTGCCAGAAGCGGTCATGGACTTGAACCTGGCAGAACTTCGGAATCAGGCCTCGCTGAACACGGGAGCCCGCCTCATCCAACCGTCGCTGATCAACTTCCTGCGGTGACGGCGGATACGCGGCGTCATTGGACGCCGCCGGACCGAACGGCCCGCCAAGCGCGTCCTGGACGGAATTTGCGCCGCACGGGCCAGAGGCCGCTGCCCCGGCCAAAGGGCACGGGGTGTGCATCGTTCGATACTGCGGCCCAGGATGCCGCAGCGCTCACGGCCATCCGTGGATCGATCGCCGAGACACAGGCAACACGGAACGCGAGTAGAGGCAAGAGGAGACCGACACGAATTACGCGAACGTCCGGCGATCGTCACAGTAGACCCGGCGTACCGGGTTTTTCAAGCCATGGAGGGCGGAAATGCTGATTCTGACCAGGAAAGCGGGCGAATGCATCACCATCGGAGACGACATCAAGATACAGGTCATCGAGATCAAGGGAAAACAGGTTCGCCTCGGCATCGAGGCCCCCAGGAAATACGCGATTCACCGGGAAGAGGTTTACATCCGCATTCACGAAGAAAACAAACGGGCCGCATCCAAGGCCCCGCTGAGCCTGAAATCCATCGGTGATCTTTGGAAGAAGAGGAAGTAACCGCCTGATCGGCATTTCTCCCTCCGGCCGGCCGTAAGGCGCCGGGCCGCGAGTCAACCCAGTACAAGGTGTAACTCATGAAGGTGGAAACCACGCGCTTCGGATCGTTGGACGTCCAGGAAGATCAGGTCATTACCCTGGTCGAGGGCTTGCTGGGATTTTCCGAGTGTACGCGCTTTATGCTGTTCTCGGACGAGATCGGGGAGCCCTTCCAGTGGATGCAATCCCTCGACATGGCCCCGCTGGCGTTCGTGGTGGTCGATCCGGCGCTGATCCTGCCCAACTACCGCTTTTCGCTGCACAAGGAGAAGATCAAGGGCCTCGATGCGGAGCGGGTCGAGGATTTGCAGGTTTACGTGATCGTGACCATGGCCGCGAACATCCTGGACATCACCGTGAACCTGCAGGGCCCGGTCGTGGTGAACCAGACCAACCTCGTCGGCATGCAGATCGTGCTCAACGATCCCGCCTTCAGCACGCGTCATCCGCTGTTCACCGACCATCCGGACGACGAGGAACAGCTGCAAGAACAGATCAAGCAAGAGAATAAGGTCGCCTCCATGCGTGTCGCTGCGGCGGGCTAGCGTTCCCCTCCGGGAACCTGAGCGCCGCGGCCTGCTCCCCTGTGGAGCCCCTGCCTGAGGCCGCAGCGAGGGACCCCCAGCGCCTCGGATCTCCGTCCGCTTCGAAATTTTCTGCATCGACCCCACCCCATTTTCGATTGTTCCTCGACCTTTCGTCCGTTTTCGGTTTTCGTTAGAGGATGTGCCTGGTCCTGCTTTGGTTTTCCGCGCGCTCCGACGTAGAGGTGGTGCTGGCGGGAAACCGCGACGAGTTCTACCGCCGTCCCTCGGCACCGCCTGCAATCGTTGCCCGTAATCCCACGGTGTACGCTGGAAAGGACCTGGAGGCGGGGGGCACCTGGATGGGCCGCAACGAGGCGGGGCTGCTGGCGGCCATCACCAACCGCTACGGCTCCTCGCGCGCCGTGGCGGCGGGGCTGCGCTCCCGGGGCGAGATCGTGTTGCAGTTGCTCCAGCACCGGGTTGCCGCCGATGCGGCAGAGTGGGCCGCCTCGATCCCCCTGAAGGAATACCGGGCCTTCAACCTGCTCTTCGGGAGCGCAGAGGCTTTCTACTTCCTCTCCTCCCACGAGGGCGGGCCGCCGCGCCGCCTGGAGCCGGGCTTCCACGCGCTGAGCAACTCGACCTTGAACGATGCCAGCTGGCCGAAGGTGGAGCGCTCCCACCGCTTCGCCGAGGCGCACCGGGAGCGCTCCGGGGAGGCGCTGATCGGCGGCTTGCAGGCGTTCCTCACCGACCGTACGCCGCCGGACGACCAGACGCCGGCCAGCCGGGAGGAGGAGATTCACGGGGCTCTGGGCGCGGTGTTCATTCAGACCCCGGACTACGGCACCGTTTCCTCGACCATCGTCACTGTTGGGGGCAGCCTGGGAGACCGGTATTACTTCGCGGAAGGGGAGGACATGGGACGGCCCCCCGGCGGCGGGACCAATCCCTACCGGCTCGTCCGGTTCGACCCGGAATGAATCGGTCCTGAGTGAATCGGCCCGGAGCGAAACGGTACAGCCGCTCCGGCACCGCGGCCCAGGGGCAACAAATTACTGCAGGATGGGCGGCACCAACTCGCCCAGGGTGGATTCGATCGAGGTCTTGAAGAAGGCCCGGTTGGGACGGTTGCCGCCCATCAGTACCTGATCGGGCGCGAGCTTCTGTTCGAGGGTGACGTTCTTCGATGTCAAGCCGCTCCTGCCCCGGTCGAATCCCTTCACTTTCGCCTGATAGACCAGTTCCATCCCCTCCTCCCGGTAGCGGATCAGTAGTTGTAACCGCTCCAGCGTCACGTACCGGGATGGCGGCTTGAGCCGTACCTCGGTAAACGCGCCATCGAATCTGCAGGAGGCGGCCACGAAGGAGAAGACGTTCTCCAGCGTCGCCAGGTAGGCCTCCACCACCGGCGCCAGGGTCACCCGCAGGTCGAGCTTGCCGAAGCGGCCCGGCCGCTCCCACCGCTCGCCGTACAACAGGAACAAGCCCCCCGTCTTACTGGTGATGGGGCAATCGGAGGCCAGCGCCAGGCTCCACGGCGCGGCGAACTCGCCGCCCGGTTCCAGGGTGGCGTCCGCCGCCAGCTCGAGATGCTCTTGCACGGCAAAGGCGCTCTCCGGCGATTCCTTCAGGGCCTTGAATTCGGCGTAGGCCAGGGTCACCTGCAAATCCAGACGATCCAGCGCCTCGGCGCCGCGGTTGGTGGCCTGGAACGTGCCGGAAAAGGATTCGCCCTGCGTCAGCGTTTCGGCGGGAGTTTCCAGGCGAAATTCCAGGGGCTTGGCGAAGTGAAGGGCTTTCATGGCGCCGCGGCGGGTAATCAGGAGGGGCGGAAGCCAGTCTCTCCCATGCACCCCCGGGTGGCAACCGTTATCTCCCCGCACGGCGGGCAGCTGGGGCTCCAGAGTGCGTCCAGCGCCCCTCGCCCACCGCCGCCCGGGCTTGGCCCGGCGATGGCCCGGGGTTATTGGGCTTGCGGGACTTGGGCCGGCTCGGCGTGCGTCACGACCTGATGGCGCCGCATCGTGTCGCGCACCAGCTCCAGTTGCGCCAGCACACTCTGTTGATCCGGCGGCGACAACTTGGGAAACAGGGCCGTCATGTCGTTGGAAATCTTATTGAAGCGGTTGAGATGGGCCGTCGAGCCCGCGAAGGGCGGCGATGGCAACCGGGGCTGGAATACATGGGCCTGCTCCGCACGGGCCAGGTCCACCAAGTCCAGGTAGTTCCAGTTGTAAACCATGCTGATCCGCCGCAGAACCTCGTCCGAAGGCGATTCGCCCGCCTCCAGCCCCTCGTACTCCTCCAGGGGGATCTTGAGCAGCATGGAAAGGATGTCCTTCGATTGCCCCAGGCCGGTGCGTGCTTCCCGCAGCCGGTTACCCAGGGTCTCATGGCTGCGCGCGCCCGATTTGGGCGGCTGCTGCTGGAGCGGCGCGGGCGTCGGCGTAAGCGGAGACGAGGGTGACTGCGTAGTCGGAAGCGGCGCGGTCTGACCCGGTTGAGCCGCCGGGGCCTTTGGGTTGGGCGAGATCATCTCGTTGATAATCAGCCGCTGGGCGTCGTAGTAGTTCCAGCCCGTCAGCTTGCACAGCCGCCGCAGGGTCTCGTCGTCGGGATTCTTCCCCCGTTCGAGCCGCTCGTAATCGTCGGGTGACATGTTCAGCAGCACGGCCATGGTGTCAACCGTCTGGTTGGCCTCGACGCGCGATTGGAGAAGCATCTCGTGGAAGCTATGTGGAGCCGAAGCCATCGCTCAATCCCTTTTGTGTAAATGTGAAGCGAACGCCCGGCAGTGTGAGTCCGGGGTCTCGATTCTCTCGCTACGACATGCAAAATACGGCCCGGCAGGTGGGCCTCGACGATTGCGAACGGGGCGGAGTTGGGTCATATTGGTGCCGCAATGTGGGGGATTGGCCGGACGGATCGGCGGGGAGATATTCGGACGGCGGTGAACGCATGCCCGCGCTCCATACGAACCACGCAGGCTCGAAGCCGGCACCGGTGTGGCCCTCGGCGGCCGATTGTGCGCAAAGAGAGCGTGAAGGGGATGACGGGCGGGCGGGATTTCACACGAAGTTCTGGACTACATTTGGAAACGACGAAGGTGTACCATCGCATCGCCTCCCGACGAGTCGGCGGCTAGCATGAGCGAAGAAGGCATCCCGCCCGACGCCGCAACCGAATCTTCCTTGCCCAGCGGCGGTGAATTCGGGGAGGAGCAGGCGCCGCGGGTCCTGCTGGTCGACGACGACCCCGACATTCTGCGCATCGTCCAGTTTTACCTGAAGAAGCAGAAGTACCAGGTGTTTACCGCGACCAACGGCGAGGAGGCGCTGGTCGCGCTGAAAACCCATCCGGGCATCGAGTTGGTGCTCTCCGACGTGATGATGCCCGGGATCAACGGGCTGGAATTGCTCCGGGAAATCCGCAAAAGCGACGGCCTGTCCGACATTTCCGTCGTCCTGATCTCCGCGGAGGGCCAGACGGCAAAGAAAGTCGCCGGGCTCAACGCCGGTGCCGACGATTACATCACCAAGCCGTTCAACTTCGACGAGTTGTTGGCTCGTGTTCGGAACCACATCCGCCTGCGCCGGCTGCAACGGGAGGTGGTGCAAAAGAACGAGCTGCTGCGAACCAAGAACGAGCAATTTCTGAGCGACCTGGAGGCCGCCCGCAGCGTGCAGATGGCGCTCATGCCCGACCACTTTCCGGAGAGCGACCAGTTCCACATCGGCGCCCGTTACATTCCACTGGAGCGGGTGGGGGGCGATTTCTTCGACGTGGTCGTGCTGGACGACGACAAGATCGGGTTGTTCATCGCCGACGTGTGTGGCCACGGCATCGCCGCGGCGTTCGTCACGGCCATGACCAAGCTATCGTTCCGCAATGCCTGCTTTTCCAATTTCGATCCGGGCGGCGTGCTCACTCAAATGAATCAGGAGTTGTGCGCCGTGCTGAACAACGGCTACGTGACCGTGTTCTATGCGGTGTTGGACGTTCCCAGCATGTCCATGAAGTACGCCAGCGGCGGTCACCCACCGCTCCTGATAAGCCGCCGGGGGGAGGATCACGTCATCGAGCTGCAACCCCAGGCGACCTTCCTCGGCTCTTTCGAACAGGTCGAGTTCGTCTCCACGCCCTTCGAATTCCAGCACCGGGACCGGCTGTTGTTCTGTACTGACGGGATCTACGAGGGTCATAACGAGGCCGGGGACCAGTTCGGGACCACCCGGATCGCCGAACTGATGATGGAAAACGGCGGTCAGAGCGTACAGGAACTGATCGATCTCCTCGTCTTCAACCTCTTCGATTTTATCGGCAACGCCACGCTGGACGACGACATCACCCTCCTCGGCCTGGAAATCCTTGCCTAGCCGCCCCTTTCGGATTGACAGGCCCCCTCCGGCTCCATAAATTGATCTGTTGATACACTTGTCCCCATCGTCTAGCTGGCCTAGGACACCGCCCTTTCAAGGCGGCGACACGGGTTCAAATCCCGTTGGGGATGCTGATCGAAACCGGCGCGGGACCCCGTCCCGATGCCGCTTGCGAATCGCGGAGCCCCGCTTTCCGAAACCGCAAGCCACCTTCAACCCGCAGGGTTCGAAAGAACGCCACTGCCCAACCTCACCCACCGCTGCATCCCATCGGGCCGGTAGCTCAGTTGGTAGAGCATCTGACTTTTAATCAGGTGGCCGTGGGTTCAAGTCCCACCCGGCTCATTAACGATAACAAGGGCTTGCGTCGAAAGGCGTAGGCCCTTGATTTTTCTGGGATCACCATAGGATCACCTCAGGGATCCATTTTGGTCAATCTCGGTCGACGTTGATCAACGTTCGAGGCCCCCCGGGGCACCCCCCCATCGGAAACTCGCCCTCCGTCATCATAGTGCGCTCACCGAACTCGCACCAATTTTTAGTATTGGTGTACAT
>JAPUJL010000167.1 GCA_027296185.1 SAR324 cluster bacterium
GAGACGATCGACGCGCTGCTGCCCGCGCTGACTCACGAGAATCACGGGCTGGCCGTGCAGATCGCCGCCATTCCGGACGAAATCCGCGGCTACGAAGCGATCAAGGAGCGCATGATCGGCGAGGCGGAGACGAAGCTGGCCGAGCTTCAGCAAGCCTACCGCGATCCCCGCACCTCCAAACTGGCGGGGTAATCGCGGGTGCCCCGCGCCTGTAATACCAACTGCGCAAATCCAAGGCCGCGAAACCACGTGCGCAATTCCACGGCCGGCGCGAAACCGGGAACCCGATCCCGCGGAAGCGCACCGAGCGGCCGCCCACCGGCTGAACGCGAAATGAACGCGACTCACGCTCCCCATCCTCGGCCGGGCGCCCTGCTGCGCGGCACGTTCGCGCTCGCCCTGGCCACGGCGCTGTGCGCGCTGGCCGCACCCGCCCTCCAGGCGGTGGACGGGGCCGAATCGGCAGGCACAGACTCCCGCCGGATCGCCGCGACCGTCGACGGCCGCCCCATCTACCTGGACGACCTGCTCGACCGCGAGATTCAAGAGCTGCGCAAGCAGCTCTACGACCTGGAGTCGGCCAAGGTGCGCCAAGTGGTGCTGGAAGCCGTGCGGGAGGCCCATCCGGAGGAGTTTCCGCCGCCAACCCTCGAGGTCAGCGACGAGGAAATGAACCGGCTGTACGACGAGGCGGGGTTGAGCGGCCGCGGGTCGCTGGAGGAGCTCTCCGATCAGATCCGCAGCTACCTGGAGGGCCAAAAGCGGATTACCGCCGACGAGGCCCAGTTCCGCCTGGCGATCGAGCTGGGCTACGTCGAGCACTTCCTGCAGCCCCCGGAAGACTATTATGTCCGCGTGCGGGACCTGAAGCGTTCGCACTCCAAGGGGCCCAACGACGCCGCGGTGCAAGTCGTCGAGTTCTCGGATTTCCAATGCCCCTTCTGCCGCCGGGCGCTGCCGGCCGTGGACCGCATGGTGGACAAGCACGGCGACCATCTGCGCCTGGTCTACCGTCATCTGCCGCTCTCCCAAATCCATCCCCGGGCGCGGGAGCTGGCCGAGGCTTCGGAGTGCGCGGCCGAGCAGGGGAAGTTCTGGGCCTTCCACGACCGGGTGTTCGAGGGCTTCGACGAACTGGCCTCCACCGACGTCTTTACTTTGGCCGAGGATACCGGGATCAGCGATCCTGAGCGCTTTCAGGAGTGCCTGGAGACGGGACTCTACGCGGAGCGGGTGGAGGAAGACCTGCAGGCGGCGAACGCGCTGGGCATCGGCGGCACACCGAGCTTTATCGTGGGCTGGCGCACCGGCGACGGCATGATCGAGGGCGTGTTGCTCCAGGGGGTGCAGACCGACCGCACCTTCGAGCAGGCCATCGAGCGGGCCCTCACCAAGCAGGCCAACTGATCGCCCCCTACCCGCCGCTCGCGGACCCATCCGGCGGATTCGCCTCCGGCGCCCGCTCGCCGCTCGGCGACGGCCCTCTCCCTCGTGCGCGGCCGTCCGGCCGGCACGGCCCAATCCGGCGTCGGCCGCCGTGATCCGATCCATTGGCGCGGGGGGATTCTCGATTCCCCGCTATGCGATTTGCTGCGGAAAGCTCCGGCGCGGAGGCGCTAGATAAGGCCCTGGGCCTTGAGTACGCGGTAGGCGCCCCGGCGGCCGATGATCTTGAGCCCCTTGGAACTGAGCTTCACGCTCACGTACCGCTTGAGCTCGGGCACGTAGATGCGCTTCTTCTTGATGTTGACCTTCTGGGTGTGGCGGTTCTTGTTGTTCGCGTGGGAGACGCGATTCCCGCTCAACCCCTTTTTGTGGGTGATTTGACAAATTCTGGGCATGGCTGTCCGTTTCGCTGTAAACTGCGGATGAAGCTGTTATTTATGGGGCCAATCGGCCGAAGTGTCAACCGATTCACGCCGTAGGCCCTCCGCCCCCGGGCAGGCGCCCCGCCCCGCCCCACCGCCCGAGACCTGCCGCCCATGTCCCGACCGTTCAGGCCCGAGCGAATTCTGCTGATCCAGTTGCGGCGGATCGGGGACGTGCTGATGACCACCCCGGCGGTGCGCGCGCTGCGCCAGGCGTACCCTGAAGCGCGGATCGTCTACCTCACCGAAGCCCCCGCCGACCAGATTTTCCGAAACAGCCCCCACGTGGACGAGGTCTGGTCCTTCCCGCTGAAGGCCGGCGTCCGGCAACGCTGGGCCATGGTGCGGCGGCTCAAGTCCCAGCGCTTCGACCTGGCCATCGATTTCCACTCCCATCCCCGCACGGCATTGATCTCCCGGGTCAGTGGGGCGCCGCGGCGGATCGGGCTGGATTTGCGCGGGCGGCGCTGGGCCTATACCGATCCGGTGCAATTGCCGGAAGGGCGGCACTACGCCGCGGTACACAAGGGCGCCCTGCTCGGACCCCTGGGCCTGGAGCTGGGCTCGATCCTGCCGGAAGTTCACCTGGGCACGGAGGAGCGGGCGTACGCGGAGCGGCTGCTGAGCGGTCTGGGCGTGGGGCCGGAGGACTTCCTGGTGGCGCTGCTGCCCGTCTCGCGGCAGCCCTACAAGGTCTGGCCCGTGGATCGTTACGCCCGGCTCGCGGACTGGCTCGTCGAGCGGCACGGGGCCAAGGTGCTCATCCCTTGGGGGCCGGGCGAGGAATCGTTCGTGCGGCAACTGCGCGCCGCCATGCAGCACGAGGCGCTGCCCGATTATCCGGTGCCGTCCCTGCTGGAGTTGGCGGCGCTGCTCGAGCGGGCCGACCTTTACGTCGGGAACGACGCCGGACCGCGCCACTTCGCCATTGCCGTGGGGACGCCCAGCGTGGGAGTATTCGGCAAACCGCACCCCGAGAACTGGACACCGCCGGGCTCGCCCATTCACCATACGGTGTCTTACGACCCGGGCTGCAAGGACGCGTGCACCTATCCCCGTTGCAGCCATCTGAACTGCATCAACGGCGTGAGCTTCGAGGCGGTGCAAGAGGCAACCGGGCAGGCGATCGAGGACATTCGGCATGGCCGGCTTTCTTGACGTGGAGCCCCTCGTGCGGGCGCTGGACCGATCGGTCGAGCGCTGGCACGCCGCTCCGATCGTCCACGACGAGCCCGCGCCGCCGCTGCTCAAGGCGAGCCTGATTCACGGCCACAACTTCGAGTTGTGGCACCAGGAGGACGAGGCCCGCGCCGTGGGCGTCGACGACGCCGTGATCGGCCGGGTGAAGCGCCGCATCGACCCGCTGAACCAGAACCGCAACGACGCCATCGAGGCCCTGGACGAACTGCTGCTCGACGAGTTGGCCGCCCGCAACGTCGATGCCGGCGCCGATGCGCGGCTCCATTCGGAAACCGTCGGCAGCATCGTCGATAAACTGTCCATCCTCACCCTGAAGATCTACCACATGCGCGAGGAGACCCTGCGCAAGGACGCCGGGGAGGCCCACCGGGA
>JAPUJL010000168.1 GCA_027296185.1 SAR324 cluster bacterium
ACTTGCCGATTGAGGTGCTGGTGACGGGTCACGAGGGTGTCCAGTTCCGGGTTGTCCTTTCGCGCGTCCTCGATCATCTCGAGCGTCTTTGGGTCCATGGGTGACTCCTGCGAAGCGAGTGGGCGTCCATCCGGTGATGCCCGCACCGGTATGCGGTCGTGGGAGCGATTGGGTCGACTTTTGGCGGTTTCCGATAAATTTTCCCAGCATCTTAACTTAACGCTCCCGGCCGGGAAATGGCAACGCGAATTTCGACCACCTGCGAAGGTAGGCACGGCGCGGCGTGGTGCCCAGAGCGGCCTAGCGCCGCTGCCGGAGATCCCGGCGGGCGTTGCATGGGAGCGCGGGAGCGCGCCGCCGGAGCGCGGCGGAAGCCTAATTGGAGGAGCCCGCGGCCGACGCGAGGGGGAGGCTCGAGAAGAGGGGTTTGAGGGAATCCTCGTTGAACATTACCCCCACGCCGAAGAAGGCGTCGCGGAATTCCCGGTTCTTGCTGAGGAAATCGTCGTAGCCCACCAGCACGAATGCGTTGGAGAAGAAGCGCCAGTAGGCGGTGAGCTTGGCGTGGGTGCCGAATTCGTTGCCGAAATCCCAGACGTCCAGGCCGATGGTGTATTGATCGTCCCGCCCGAACAATTGCTCGACGCCCAAGCCGAAGGTGTTCTCCATGAGCCCGCCCTTCAACACGGTGTCGAAATAGCGCTGGGCGACGAGCAGGCTCAACTGCAACTCGTCTTCGGTCTCGATCTCCGTGGTGACGTTGTTGGCCGGATCGGTGCCCGTGGTTTTGGACTGGATTGTGCGCTCGGTCACGTTGCCGCGGGGATTGTCTATCAATTGAATCAGGTAGTAGCGGTTCTTCAGGGGCTGCAGCTTCAGGTTGAGGTAGGACTTGAACTCCCCTTGACCGGTCAGATATTCCGTGTGGCCGCCCACGTCGATCCGCAGGCGGTTGACCTCGGTGAGGAATTGGTTGATCCCCGCCAGCGCCGAGTTCAGCTCGTCGACGGTGGTCTCGTCGTTGATCAGCTTGCCCAGGCTCCCCTCGCCCCGATCGATCCGGCCCGTGACCCGGTCCAGGTTGGCCAAGGTGCTGTCCAGTTTCATGAAGGAGCGGTCCAGATTGGTTACCGAGCTGTGCAGCAGCGTGCGGTTTTCCTCCAGGATGCCGTCCAGGTTTTCCGTGATGGAGGGCCCCCGCATGGCCAGGTCGGCGGTGACGATGTCCAGGCTCACGATGATGCGGCCCAACTCATCCCGATTGTCCCGCGTCACGTCGCGCAGGTCCCCGGAAAGCTCAGCCAGGTTGCCCAGCGATAGGTCGAGGTTGTCGATAGAGGACTTCAGCGCGGTGCGGTTCTCGTCCAGAATGGCGCGGATGGAGCCGGTGATCTCTGGGCCATCCACTGCGAGGGATTCGGAGAAGGTGCCCAGGTCGGCGACGATCTGGCCCAGGGCCTCCCGGTTCTGCGCGGTAATCGCCTGCAGTTCTCCGGAGAACGCGGCCAGGTTGTCGATGGTGGACTTGATGCCCGCCTCGTTTTCCGTGGAGATGCGCTCCAGATTGCCCGCGAAGCGGCCCAGGCTGGCGATGGTGGACTGCAGCCCCACCTCGTTGTCGGTGATCACCCGCCGCAAGCCTGCGGTCGCCTGCTCGAGATTGCTCACCGTGTTGCCCAGGGGGACCTCGTTATCCGCGATGAGCCGGTCCAGCCCCGCGGCGAAGTGGGCCAGGTTTCCCATGATCCCGTCGATGCGCCGGTTGGTGGCGTCGGTAATTTCGTTCAGGTTTTGGGAGGCCTCGACCAGCGAATCGATCAGAATTTGCAGCTTCCTGCGCCCCGATTCGCCCCCCAGGGTTTCCCGCAGGGATCCGGTCACCGACTGCACGTCGCGCAAGATCACCGCTGCGGTGTCGACGAGGCTGTCCAGGTCGCTGCCGGGGATCACGAAGCGGATCGTATCGCCGTCCTGCAATATCACCTGGGTCGAGGTGCCCGGCCGGATATCGATGTATTTGTCCCCCAGGATGCCCAGGGATTTGAGGGTGGCGCTGCTGTCCGCGTAAATCTTGTAGCGCCGCAGGATCTCCAGCCCGATCTTCGCGCGGCCCTGCACCAGCTCGATGGTCCGCACCTGGCCGATCTTGATGCCCGCCACCTGAGCCGGCGAGCCGTTGAGCAACCCCGCCACGTTGTCCATGTAGACGTCCACCATGTAGGTATCCCCCTGGCCCGGCTGCCACCCCGTGACCAGGACGGAGGAGTAGACGATGATCCCGAACCCGCCCAGCAGCAGCAGGCCTACTTTGAGTTCGGTCGTCAGGATCCTCATCTCACGCTCGTCCGTGCGGCGGCCATCGGACCGCGGTTGGGAATGGCCACGCTAGGATTGCCAGAAGACGGTGATGAGGTAGTCGGAGAATAGGATCATCACCGCCGACATCACGACCGCCTCGGTTGTGGCCCGGCCGACTCCTTCCGCGCCGCCAGAGGTGAAGTAGCCTTTGTAGGAGCCGATATGGGTGAGGATGGTGCCGAACACCGCCGCCTTGACGGTGCCTTGCAGCACGTCGCTGAAGGTGACGAAGTCGTAGATCTTGGCCATGAAGATTCCCGGGTCGACGCCGAGCAGAATCACGCCGACCAGGTAGCTCCCGCCAATCCCGGTCACATCGGCAATGGCGGTCAGGAAAGGCACCATGATCAGCCCCGCTACCACCCGGGGGCTGATCAGGTATTGCACCGGGTTGACGGCCAGGGCGAACAGGGCGTCGATCTGCTCGGTGACGCGCATGGTGCCCAGCTCGGCCGCCACGGCCGATCCGGCCCGGGCGTTGACCATCAGCGCGGTCAGCACCGGACCCAGTTCCCGCACCATCGCCACCGCCACGATGCCCCCCACGATGGACTCCGAGCCGAAGTCCCGCAACGAACGGTAGCTCTGGAAGGTCATCACCATGCCGGTGAACATCCCGGTGAGCAGCGTCACGCCGAGGGACTTGTTGCCGATGAATTCCATCTGCTTGACGAGTAGATGGAAGCGGAAGGGCCGGCGGAACGCCAGCACCATTGCCTCGCCGAACAGCATGCCGCAGCGGCCGGCGCCGTTGACCGAACCCAGGGCGAGTCCACCCAGGGATTCGATACGGCCCGCAAGGTATCCCAGTACGGTGACCATAGTTCGGGACTCAGCGTCTTCTCACTCGCCTTCTCACCCGCCGGGGGCGGCGCCGCGCGAACCGGAAGCGGAGGAGCCGTTGGACGAACGCGCGCAGCACCGCCAGCCCAGGCCAGGGCCCGGGCGGACGCGGTGGGAAAAGCCGGTCAGATCGGCCCTCTACAAATCCGATAAGCAAAAATAGGCCCCATTGGGCGTGGTAACTGCCCAATACCGGGGAAAAGAGCGCGAGCGCCCCAACCATCAGCACGGACACGGGCACCAACTGCCAGGCCAACCGCTGCCCCGCCGTGTTGGCCCGCAGGCCCACCGCGTCCGCGCGGCGCGCCACGACCCACCCCAGCCGGAGGACGAGTAGCAGTCCGATGAGGCCGAATTCGGCGAACAGCTGGGCCAGGAACGGCCGGAACGGGGGAAAAGGCCGCCACGCCGCCTCAGCCTGCTTGGACTCCCCCCACAAGGGCGAGAACAAGAGGGTATCCATCGAATCGCCCAGGACGCGCTCCAGGTTCGCCCCGCCCGGGTCGTAGCGCTCGGGCACCCGGGTGCTGCGGTGATAGTCCTGGGCCCGTGCCGCCAGGGCGGAGAGCAGGTTATCGGCGGAATCGTCCAGGGTCTCGAAATCCGCGTTGACGAATCGCAGGCCGAGGCTGGAATCCTCGGTCAACACCGCCCGCCCGCCGCCGCCCACCCACACCTGCCAGCTCAGATAGCCGTCCCGCACCCAGTGGGGCAGCCGCACCGGCAGCGACACCCGCGCCGATTCCCGGGCCGGGAGGCCCTCGGGCAAAACGAAGGGCGCCAGGTCGTGGACACGGGTCTCCCCGCGGGCCGGGGTGATCAGGAGTTGGGGAACGATTCGCACCGGATCGGGCAGGGCGATTCCCCCGGCGTTGGTCACCCGCAGCGCGAAGGCCGTCGTGCGCCGGGAGGATAGCCGGCGCTCCACCGGTGGT
>JAPUJL010000169.1 GCA_027296185.1 SAR324 cluster bacterium
GGGGCCGTGATGGACCTATTCGCAAGCCAGAACTTCGCGATCCAGTGCGGACGTCGTAGATTTCGGCCTCCGTGCCGGAATTCGCATTCCGAAGCGAGATGTGCGCCCCGGGTAGCACGGCATCCCTCCGCCGGTTCGGACGGCTCCACTTTCTGCCTCGGCGCTGCTCACGCGCCGGGACCGGATCCAACCCACTCCGTTGGTGATTCGCCATGAAGACACAAACCCGCCGGCAATTCATCAAGACCGCGGCCGCGGCTAGCGCGCTGAGCGCGGCCGGCATCGCGGCGCCCTTCGTGCGCACCGCCCATTCCGCGGGGCGGTTGAAGGTCGGTCTGTGGGACCATTGGGTGCCGGGCGCCAACGACGTCTCCCTCAAGATCATCGAGGATTGGGCCCGGGCCAACCGGGTCGAGGTTTCGGTCGACTACATCACCTCCGCGGGTGGGAAGATCGCGCTCACCGCCCAGGCGGAGGCCCGCGCCGGGGTGGGTCACGATATCTACGTGATGCCCCTCTGGATGACGGCCATCCACCAGGACAGCCTGGAACCGGTAGACGACGTGGTGAACGATCTCATCCGCGAATTCGGGCCGACCACTCCCGATGTGGAATATCTTGGCAAGCTCGACGGCACCTGGTATTCCGTGCCGGGCCCGATCGGCTCTCCCACCTTTCCCTTCGTTTCCCGTCTGGATTACTTCTCCGAAATCGCGGGGATCGACTTGCGCAAGGTCTTTCCGGTCGATGAGCGGCGCGATCCCCGGCTGGTTGAGGCGTGGAACTACGAGAACTTTCTCGATCACGCCCGCAAACTCCATGACGCGGGCCACCCTTTCGGAGCTGCGATTGCCGTGACGCCGGACGCGGGAAGTTGGCTCGGGCCCCTGTTTACGGCATTTGGATCGGTGATGATCGATGCGGAGGACAACATCGTCGTGGATTCCGACGAGACCCGCGATACCCTGGATTACGTGAGCCGGCTCACCCAATTCATGCCGGAGGAAATCTATGCCTGGGACGACGCCAGCAACAACCGCTGGATCATCTCGGGCCGCGGGTCGGCGATTCTGAACCCGCCGAGCGCCTGGGCCGTCGCCAAACGGGATCGACCGGAAGTCGCGGCCCAGCTATGGCACCACGACACACTCCGCGGACCCAAGGGCCGGTTCCGGGGCAGCGTGCCCTTCATGACAGGCATCTGGAAATTCAGCGAGCAGAAATCGGCGGCCAAGGAGCTGCTTCGCCACCTGTGCCGGCGGGAACAGGTCTTCCAGTTCATCACGGC
This sequence comes from SAR324 cluster bacterium, assembly GCA_027296185.1. Taxonomy (GTDB): domain Bacteria; phylum SAR324; class SAR324; order SAR324; family JACQKK01; genus JAPUJL01. The sequence goes on from JAPUJL010000169.1 coordinate 1,289, forward strand.
CAGCCGCGGATACGATACTCCCTTGCATCCCAGTTTCGCGGACCACAATATCTGGCAGGAAATCTCCCCGCCGAAAGGGGGACAATACAACTATCCGGTACGGGGGGACGAGCAGCTTGTCCTCATCGGCTACCCCGCGCGGCCCGCCATTGCGGCGCAGATCTCCGCTCAGGGCGTGATCCCAAACCTCGTGGCCCGAGTCACCCAGGGGAAGGAATCGTTCGACGATGCCATTGCATGGGCGGAAAACGAGATGGAAGGATTCATGCGGGGCTGAGATTGGGAGGATGAACGCGGCATGATGCAATCCATCACTCACACGGTTGACGCAGCTTCCGGCATTTTACCGCAGGGTATCGCGGCACGCCTCCGAAAGTTGCGGCATTCCCCCGCCGCGTTCGCCTTCGTCCTTACGACGCCGCTATTGGTGATCATTGGCGGCCTCGTCGTCTACCCGTTTTTCTACTCGATCTTCCTGTCCATGCTGAACAAGAAGGAGACGGTATTCGTCGGCTTCGACAATTTCCTGTTCCTGTTCGGGCGCGACACGTTCTGGATGGTCGTCGGCCAATCGATACTGTTCGCCGTGTCGGCGGTCTTCTTCAAGGTGCTCATCGGGTTCACCCTCGCATCGACGATCAACATCCTTCCGAATAAACGGCAGCGATTTTGGCGTGGCCTATGCCTGGTGCCGTGGGTGATGCCCGCAGCGCTGAGTACCTTGGGGTGGTGGTGGCTCTTCGATCCGACCCACTCCGCGCTCAATTGGCTGCTGGAAGGCGCCGCGGGGGTGAGCATTGCCTGGCTGAGCGATCCCGGCTGGGCGCGTTTCTCCGTGGTGCTGGTGAATGTCTGGTTCGGCGCCCCATTCTTTCTCATCATGTACCTCGCGGCGCTCAAATCGGTGCCGGGAGATTTGTACGAGGCGGCTTCGATCGACGGCGCGAGTGCGTATCAGAAGTTGATCTACGTCACGCTGCCGATGATGCGCAATATCATTGCGATCACCGTGCTGTTTTCGACCATCGTGACCTTCGCCAATTTCGATATTGTCCGGGTGCTGACCCGGGGCGGTCCTCGTAATATGACCCATCTCTTCGGCACCTACTCGTTCAGGCTGGGCATCGAATCGGGCGATATCCCCCTGGGCGCCGCGGTGTCGCTGTTCCTGTTCCCCCTCCTGGCGGTAGCCGCATTCTTCATCCTGCGGAACGTGCAGCAACGGGCGAGGGCACAATGATCCGCACGGCGAGCACGCAGCAGAACAGGCGGTGGGCGCTTGTCGCCTCCTATTTTTTCCTGTTCGTCTTCGGGGTGTTCTTCCTTCTGCCACCCTATTACATGCTCATCACCTCGTTTAAGCAGAACTCTGAGATCATCAGTCTGGAGGGCATTCCCTGGATCATACAGCAGGGAGTGACGCTGGAGCATTACTCGAACCTCTTCTTCAACACCTTCTTTCCCATCTATTTCCTGAACTCGACGATCGTGACGCTGCTGACCGTGGCGATCACCATGGGGGTAAGCCTGCTGGCCGCCTACGCGTTGGCTCGGATGCGGTTTTGGGGCTCGGGCATTTTGGCGCTGGGGATCTTCCTGACCTATCTCGTTCCGGAAACGCTGTTGTTCATCCCCCTGTTCAAGGTCGTGGGCTGGCTCGGACTGCTCGACACCAAATGGGCACTGGTGCTGGTCTATCCCACGATCGCCGTGCCGTTTTGCACGTGGATCATGATCGGCTACTTCAGCTCGATCCCCAGGGAATTGGATGAGGCGGCCCTGATCGACGGCGCCAATCACTTTCAGATGTTGACCAAGGTCTTCATTCCGGTGGCGCTTCCCGGGATCATCGCGGCCACGATTTTCGCGTTCACGGTGGCGTGGGCGAACTTTCTCTACCCGATGGCCTTCATCTTCAGCAATGAAGAGCAGGTGCTGACCGCGGGTACGGTCACCACGCTCATCCGGGGAGACGTTTATCACTGGGGCGGATTGATGGCCGGCGCGCTGTTGGCCGCCGCGCCACCGGTCATCATCTATGCCTTCCTGATGGATTACTACATCGCGGGGCTGACCGCCGGGGCCACCAAGGGCTGAGCCGCCGTGTTTTGGCCGATGTTTTCTTCACTCACCCAAGCTTAGGCTGCAATGGAACTAGACCGGTTACAGGGCGTGGTGCCGCCCGCGGTGACGCCCCTCACCGCCGACGGCGATTTGGATGGGGACGGCCTGGCCGCGCTCATCGAGCACTTCATTTCCGCCGAAGTGGACGGGCTGTTCATGCTGGGCTCCTCCGGCGAGGCCTACGTGCTGCCGGACGAGGTACGGCGCCATGCCGTCTCGGAAGCGGCGGCTTGCCTCGGGGAGCGCGTGCCGCTTTACGTGGGCATCGGCGACAATTCTCTCGAGCGCACGTTGCGCAACGCGGAACACGCGGCGGAATCGGGCGCCAGCGTTCTGGTGGCACTTTCCCCGCCGTACCTGGATTATTCCGCCGCGGAGCAGGCGAGCTACTTCCGCACGATTGCGGACCGGGCGCCGCTACCGGTGCTGCTCTACAACATTCCCCAGATCGTCAAAAACCCGATCGGCGAGCGGCTCCTGGGCGAGCTGATGGCCCATCCGAACATCGTGGGCATCAAGGACAGCGAGGCCAACGCCCCGAAATCCGCCGTGATGCGCACTCTGCTCCAGGAGCATCCGGATTTCCGCTGGTTCGAGGGAGCGGATGCGCTGGCGGCCCAGAGCCTACTCATGGGCGCCCACGGACTGGTGAACGGCGGAATGAACGTGTTCCCGGGCGTTTATGTCTCCCTGTACCGGGCGGCGCGGTCGGGGGATGTGCCCGCCGTCCGGCGCGAGCACCAACGGCTGATGCGGTGTCTGCGCCTGCTCCGGGTGGATCAGGCAAATTCGTCCCCGTTCGGCTCGTTCGTCAAGACCACCAAGTATGCGTTACAGGTGATGGGCATCTGCTCGGAACATCTGAGCTTTCCGTTCGAGCCGCTGAGCGCCGAATCCAAGCGCAAGGTCGAGCAATTTCTCGCCGATCTGGCCGAGTGATTTCCGGTTCGGTCGCGTGGGGAACGGGATCGCATCAAATGTGCACAAGGGGCCCAAGAGAGGAAGGGCGAAGGCAGGTCGTCCCGCCACCCCGCCGCGGCCCTTCCCGCCCCCTGCATCTCCGGGAGCCGGGTCCTAGAGGAATCTCTTGGTCCCTCCGCCACTGGCTCTGTCCCGCATTCAAGGCGGCCCGGGGCACCTAGGCCC
>JAPUJL010000017.1 GCA_027296185.1 SAR324 cluster bacterium
AGTTTAGCCGCGTGTTCCTGGCCTACAACTATTTCCACAATCCGATCCGCCAGGAACCGTTCTTTCAGCAGTTGCTGCCCATCCCGCCACTGGAAAGCGGGGAAATCCCCGATGAGCGGGAGATGCTGTTCGAGCCGTCCCGCCAGGAGATTCTGGATTTCCTGCTGCCCGCCTTTCTGCGGAATCAGGGGCTGCTGGCCCACCTGAACACCACCGCGGGCGAGCACGGGGCGCGCATGGTGGCGATGGAGGGCGCGACGAAGAATGCGGGGGAGATGATCGACCACCTGACCTTGACCTTCAACCGGATGCGGCAGGCGGTCATCACCCGGGAATTGATCGAGATCGTCAACGGCGCCCAGGCGCTGTAGGTCCCGCCGCCCCCATCGTTCGAGATCACCTCACGCTTAGGAAACTTTCATGAGCAACGTCGGAAGAGTCGTGCAGGTCATGGGCCCGGTCGTGGATATCGCCTTCGACCAGGGCTCCCTGCCGGAAATCCTCAATGCCCTCACCATCCAGACTCCGCAGAACGGTGGCGAGGCGACCCTGGTCTGCGAGGTGCAGCAGCACCTGGGCGAGAACACCGTGCGCACCTTGGCCATGAGCTCTACGGACGGGCTCTTCCGCGGCATGCCGGTCACCGATACCGGCGAGCCGATTACCGTGCCGGTGGGCGAGGGGGTGCTGGGGCGCATCCTGAACGTCGTGGGCGAGCCGGTGGACGAGGCCGGCCCGGTCAAGGCCACCCAGCGCCGGTCGATCCATCAGGATCCGCCCCGGTTCGACGAGCAGGAGACCGCCACCAGCATGTTCGTCACCGGCGTGAAGGTGATCGACCTCATCTGTCCCTACGCCAAGGGCGGCAAGATCGGCCTCTTCGGCGGCGCGGGCGTGGGCAAGACCGTGATCCTGATGGAGCTGATCCGCAACATCGCCGAGGAGCACGGCGGCTACTCCGTGTTCGCCGGCGTGGGCGAGCGCACCCGGGAGGGCAACGACCTCTACCTGGAAATGAAGGCATCGGGGGTGATCGACAAGACCGCGCTCATCTTCGGCCAGATGAACGAGCCCCCCGGCGCCCGGGCCCGGGTGGCGCTCACGGGCCTCACGGTGGCCGAGCACTTCCGCGACGAGTTCAACGCGGACGTGCTGATGTTCATCGACAACATCTTCCGCTTCACCCAGGCCGGCTCGGAGGTCTCGGCGTTGCTGGGCCGCATCCCCTCGGCGGTGGGCTACCAGCCCACCCTGGCCACCGAGATGGGGCGCCTGCAGGAGCGGATCGCCTCCACCAAGAAGGGCTCCATCACCTCGGTGCAGGCGATCTACGTCCCCGCCGACGACCTGACCGATCCCGCCCCGGCCACCGCCTTCGCCCACCTGGACGCCACGACGGTGCTCTCCCGCCAGATCGCCGAGTTGGGCATCTACCCCGCCGTGGATCCGCTGGATTCCACGTCGCGCATCCTCACCGCCGAGGTGGTGGGCGAGGAGCACTTCACCGTTACGCGCGAGGTGCAGCGCATCCTCCAGCGCTACAAGGATCTGCAGGACATCATCGCCATCCTGGGGATGGACGAGCTCTCCGAGGAGGACAAGCTGGTCGTGGCCCGGGCGCGGAAAATCCAACGATTTCTCTCCCAGCCCTTCCACGTGGCCGAGGCCTTCACCGGCACCCCCGGCGTCTACGTGGAGGTCAAGGACACCGTGCGCTCCTTCGCCGAGATCCTCGAGGGCAAGCACGACGACCTCCCCGAGCAGGCCTTCTACATGGTCAGCACCATCGAATCGGCCATCGAGAAGGGCAAAACCCTCCTGCGCTAACCCACCGCGGCGCCCCCGCCAGGGGGCGCTTTCGCTTCCTCTACATTTCGTTGAGTTCTCCGGCGATCCCGCATAGCGTGGGCCGAATGTGAGCGGACCACCGTTTTGCGCGGCGGTGCCCATTGCCGCGTCGCCGCCCGTTCCTCGTCATCGCCCCGGGAGACCATCGCCCATGAATCCCGCTCCGACCCGCCGCGCCGCTGCCCTCAGTGCCGCTATCATATCCGCCGCCGCGGCGTTCCTCCTCCTCTGCGCGCCGCTCCCGCCAGCCCTGGCCCAGGGTCAGACGGAGTCTCAGCCGGAATACTCGGTCATCGTCGAGCGGGACGTGATGGTGCCCATGACCGACGGGACGCGGCTGGCCATCGACATCTACCGGCCCAATGGGTCGGGGCGGTTTCCGGCGCTGTTGGAGCGCACGCCCTACGACAAGGGCAACTCCTCGGAAATCCGGGTGGGCGCCCACGAGTATTTCGCGGCGCGGGGCTACGTGTTCATGGTGCAGGACACGCGGGGGCGCTTCGCCTCGGAGGGGGAGTTCTACCCCTTCCTGGACGATGGCTGGCTGGAGAACCGGGACGGCACCGACACGGTGCGGTGGATCGCGGCGCAACCCTGGTCCAACGGGGAGGTGGGGCTGCTGGGCGGCTCCTACACCGGCCAGACGGCCTACATGATCGCCCCCACTCAGCCGCCGGCGATGAAGGCGATGTTCGTGCGGGAATCGGCGGCCGACCTGTTCGACCACTGGGTGTACCGGGGCGGCGCCTTCGAGCACGCCTTCATCACGGCTTGGTCCACGCGCACCTTCGGGCCGAACATCGTCGAGCGCACTTTCCGCGGGGACGAGCGCGAGGTGGCCCGGGCGCGGCTGGAGGCCGCCATCGGCAATCTGGAGCGGGACTTCTGGCACCTCCCCCTGAGCCGCTATCCGCTGCTGCGGGGCTCGCCGGGCTGGAAGTACTACTACGATTGGCTGGCCCACAACCACGACGGCCCCTACTGGTGGCAGCAGAACGTGGGGCTGAACCACGGGCGGTTCCAGGTGCCGGTCTACCACCTGGGGGGCTGGTACGACATCTTCCTCAAGGGCACCCTGGAGAACTTCACGGGGATTCAGCGGAGCGGCGGATCGGCCCTGGCCCGCGGCAACCAGAAGCTGGTGATCGGCCCCTGGGTGCACGGCCCCACCAACGTGGGGAAGGTGGAGGTGGGCGAGCTGCGCTTTCCCGGGGCGGACCAGGTGGACTACAACGCCATCCGGCTGCGCTGGTTCGACCGTTGGCTGAAGGGCCTGGACAACGGCGTGATGGACGAGCCGCCGGTGCTGATTTACGTGATGGGCGACAACCGCTGGCGCACCGAAGAAGCATGGCCCCTCGCCCGGGCGCGGGTCACCCCCTACTACTTTCACCCCGGCCCCAGCGGAAGCGTCGCCTCCCTCAACGACGGCGCCCTTTCCCCCGAGCCGCCGAAGCCGCCGCCGGACGCGGCCCATCCGGCCAGCTTCGCCTACGATCCCAACGATCCCGTGCTCACCCTGGGGGGCAATACCCTGTTCATCGTGAACGGCCCCACCGATCACCGGGCCGCCGACGTGCGCAGCCTCACGTTCACCACCGCCCCCTTGGCCCAGGAGCTGGAAGTGACCGGGCCCATCAAGGCGGTGCTGCACGCCATGTCCTCGGCGGTGGATACGGATTGGGTGGTGCGGCTGGGGGACGTCTACCCCGACGGCCGCTCGATCCTGATCGCCGACGGCATCCTCCGGGCGCGTTTCCGGGAATCCCTGGCCCGCTCCCGGCTCATCGAGCCGGACCGGGTCTACACCTACGAGATCGACCTGTGGGCCACCAGTAACGTCTTCAAGGCCGGCCACCGCATCCGCGTGAGCGTCCACAGCAGCAATTTCCCCCGCTGGGACCGCAACCTGAACACCGCCACCAGCCCGGAGCATGGAGCGCGTAGCGAAACCGCCATCAACACCGTCTTCCTCGACCCCAAGCGCCCCTCCCACATCCTCCTGCCGGTCATTCCCCGCTGAGCCGCCCGCACCCGTCCGCAAGCCTGGATCGCGCGAAACATTGTGGTTCGCGTGAATCGATGATAGTTTGTACGGACAGTACGTAATATACTATACGTACGAAACGTACTAAACGTACAAATTCGATCCAGGAGATCGCCTATGACTTCCGAAAAGGGCAAGTCCATCACGGCCGCCGAGGCCCGCAAGCAGTTCTCCGACGTGATCAACCGTGCTGCCTATGGCCGCGAGCGGATCGTCGTCACCCGGCGCGGCAAGCCGGTGGCGGCCATTATTCCGCCGGAGGACCTGGCGCTGCTCGAAGAGATCGAAGAGCGGGAGCACCGGGCGGCGGCGCGCCAGATTCCCCAGGGGGAGGCCCGCAAG
>JAPUJL010000170.1 GCA_027296185.1 SAR324 cluster bacterium
CCGAACCTCTCGGGAGAAACGGCGGCTGACGTGGACTTAGGGGACGCTCGGGCTCAATAGGAAAGGCAAGTGCGGTGCAGCCGCCTGAACAAACCGGGCCCGAATCGCCCCGATATCCGCGCTCCGCTCACGGCTTGTGGCCCGCGGCGCAGAATGTTTCGCCGCCGATGTGAACCGCACCGCCCGCCTCGGCGAACCGGCCTGCCGCCTCCTCCAGGGCCTTCCAGAATCGCTCCTGCTCGGCGGGCGGCTTATCGGCGAGCAGCCCCCGCACGGGGGCGGCCACGTCGCGGATGAATCGGGTGTAGGTCTCCGCGGCGGAGAACTCGAAGGTGACCGCCTGGCGCTCGGTGGTCACCCCGGAAAACCCGGCCTCCGAAAACGAACGCTCCAGCAGCGCCGGATCGGCCATGCTGAAGGGTCCCGGCGCTCCGGGAGGCGGTACCGGCACCTCCATCTGCTCCCCCGCCACGGCCATGGGCAGGCTCAGCAGCGGCACCTGTTGTGGCGTGCCCCACACCACCGCCACGAGCCGCCCCCCCGGCCTGAGCACACGGCGCATCTCGCTCAGCGCTGCCGGCTTGTCGGGCATGAACATCAGCCCCCAGCGGCAGAGCGCGGCATCGAAGCTGCCGTCGGGCAGGGGAATGGCCTCCGCGTCTGCCTGGCGGAACGTGATGTTGCCGAGGTCCAGTTCGGCGGCACGCTGCTGGGCGAGCGCCAGCATCCCGTCGGCCAGATCGGTGGCCGTGACCCGCCCCTCGCTGCCGACGAGCTTCGCCGCGGTGATGGCGGGCTCGCCGATGCCGCAGGCGATGTCCAGCACGTCGCTGCCCGGCCCGATGCCGGACAGCTCGATCATGCGATCGCTCACCGGCCGGGCGCCCTGCTCGAAGGTTGGCCACCACCGGTACCACCCGTCCGCGACGGACCCCCACTGTTGGCGCTGACCGGCCTTGAAATCGGAATTGGAGTTTTGGGACATGGCTTCGCCTGGAAGGCACCGCAGCCGGTTGCACCGGCTCAGTCGTGAATTCGGAAAAATAGACCGGGGCGCGGCACGCCGGTTCCGCACCGAACCCGGGAGCCGAACCCCGATGACCGCGCGATTGGGGCGAGAGGGCGGCCAGTTGCCGCCGAGCCGCCGGTTGCGGCCAGTCGCGGCCGGAAAGCCGGCCCTGCTGTTCAGCCCCTCGTTACCACCATCCGCTCGATGCCTACAGCCGCTCGATAATCGTGGCGATTCCCATCCCGCCGCCGATGCACAGGGTCACCAGGCCGGTTTCCTTGTCCCGCGCCTCCAGCTCGTCCAGCACGGTCCCCAGCAGCATGGCGCCCGTGGCACCGATGGGGTGGCCCAAGGCGATGGCGCCGCCGTTAACGTTGACGATCTCCGGGTCGATCTCCAGGTCCCGCATGGTCTTCAGCGGCACCACGGCGAAGGCCTCGTTGATTTCCCACAGATCGATGTCCGCCGGGGACATGCCCGCCTTGGTCATCGCCTTGCGGCTGGCCGGGGTGGGCGCCGTGAGCATGATTACCGGCTCGGCGCCGACCGTGGCCACGGAAATCACCCGCGCCCGGGGCTTCAGCCCGTGGGCCCTGGCATACTCCGGAGAGGCGACCAGCACAGCACCGGCGCCGTCGACGATCCCGCTGGAGTTACCGGCGTGGTGCACGTGGTCGATCTTGCCCGCGTGGGGATAGACCCGCAGCGTCATCTCGTCGAAGGTCTCGGAGTCGTGGGGGGCGTAGGCTCCCAGCTCCTCGAAGGCGGGCTTGAGCCCGCCGAGGGTTTCCACCGTGGTTCCGGCTCGGGGATATTCATCCCGCTCCAGGACGACGTTGCCCTCCTGGTCCTTCACCGGCACGAGGCTCTTGCCGAATCTCCCAGCCTCCTGGGCGGCGGCGGCCTTGTCCTGGCTCGACGCGGCGAAAGTATCCAGCTGCTCCCGGGTGAAGCCCTCCAGGGTGGCGATCAGGTCCGCCGAGATGCCCTGGGGTACCATCGGGTACAGCTCGAGAAGGTCCGCGTTATGACCGTCCAGCCCCCCGCCGTCGGAGCCCATGGGCTGCCGGGACATGGATTCCACGCCACCCCCGACGGCCAGGTCCTGCTGGCCGGACATCACGCCCATCACCGCGAAGTTGACGCCCTGCAGCCCGGAGCCGCAGAACCGGTTCAGGGTGACGCCGGTCACCTCCTGCGGCCATTGGGCCAGCAGCACGGAGTTCCGGGCGATGCAGGCGCCCTGCTCTCCCGCTTGGGAGACGCAGCCCACGATCACGTCGTCCACGTCCTTGCTGTCGATGGGGTTGCGCCCCGTCAACGCGCGCAAGGTGGTCGCCATCAGTTCCTGGGGATGGGTCTCCGCCAGCGAGCCCACGTCCTTCTTGCCCTTGCCCCGCGGCGTGCGCACCGCGTCGATAATCCATGCTTCGCCCATGATTCCCGCTCCTTCTCGAATGACTCCGCTGCTTGCCTGAGGTCCCGATGGCCCGCCCCGATCCGCCGTTCTCCGGCCTGGAGCCATCCCGATGATCGACTTTCCACGCTTCCACGTTTTCGATGGTAACGCAAAAAAAAATCCCCGTGCCGCGGCCCCAGGGCCACTGCTGGAGCGGCCGGGATACTATCCAGACCCATTGTGCTATCATAGCGGCACGGATTATTTAAACGCACTCCACTGTCCCGCGATAGAGCAAGGGGGGCGATATGGAAAGAGA
>JAPUJL010000171.1 GCA_027296185.1 SAR324 cluster bacterium
CGACTATTTTTCCGGGTATGCCGCGGCGCGCTGGGTGGAGTTCCGCCTGCCGCTGCAGTCGATGTTTGCCGCGAAACGTTGGAACCGTCCGCGCCGCTATCTGATTCGGGGCGCGGCGGTGGCGGTGGCGGTCCTCATCGCCGCGGCGTATTTGTTCCGGTTCCCGTTCCGGCTGACCCACGAGTGGATCGTGCCGCTCAAGCCGGGAGTGCGCATCGCGTCCATCGAATTCGTGACCCAGAACGGAAAGGCGAAAGTGATCCAGGTGGCCACGGCCGGCCAATTGCGCATCCTGACCACCGCCTCTGGCCGGGGGCTGCCGTTCATCCCGGTCAAGGAAAAGCGAAAGCTCTACAAGCAGCGGCGGGGGCGGGCCGGTTTGCGTTATGTGTTCCTCCCCCGCTGGTCGACCATCGACTTTTCCAGCCGTATGGTGGTGCAGGTTCCAAAAGGCGTACGGCTCTTCTTCCGGAAGCCCCGGCGCGGGACCATGCCGGTTATCGTGCGCGAGCCGCCATCCCGGACGCACTGACGCGGCGCCGCGCGGTCTCCCGGACATCCGGCCATGGCCGGCGGCCTGCGGAACTTCCGCGTTCAACCGCGAAACCCCTTGACGAGAGAATCTCATGAACTGGGCCCCGTTCGTCTCCTTCGCCGTTTACTCCGCCGTTGGCATCGCGGCGCTCTTGATCTGGTGGGTGGTCTACGACCTGGTGCTGTCGCGGGGCTTGCCCCTGCGCGATGCGATCTTCGGGCGGCGCCCCAATCCGGCAGTGGCCCTGGACGTCCTGGGGGGCATGCTGGCCATGGGGATTCTCGTTTACGCGATCATCTCCGGACCGCAGGTCGATTCCTTCTGGCCCGATTTGGAGGCGGTCGGCCTCTCGCTGATCGTGGTGATCGCCTTGCTCGCACTGTTGCGGCTGGCGGCGGCGGGCCTGCTCCGCCTCTGGTTCGGCAACCGGCGGGACGCCCAGGGCGACCGGGTCACCTTCAACAACGAGCTGTTCCGGCAGCGCAATACAGCCACGGGAATCTTCTCGATGGTGCTCTACCTGATCCTCGTCGCGGGGCTCGTGGAGCAGGACTTCCTGGATTTGTCCGGCCACCGCGCCATCGCCCACTGGAATATCCTGGGGGTGTGGCTGCTCGGGGCGGGGGTCATCCTCGCTCACTCCCTGCTCTATCTGGGCATCGGCTCCCGGCACCACATCCTCCACGAGTGCTTTCACGACAACAATCCCGCGGCGGCGTTCTCCCTGCTGGGCCTGGGGGGAGGAATGCTGGCCCTCAACCACGGACTGATCGGCAGCCTTCGGCCCGGCGAGCACATGTTCAACACGCCGGAGCTCTGGTATTACCTCGCCGGGGCGCTGGTGTTCGTGCTGGTGGCGCGCTACGTGCTGCAGGGCATCCTGGTCGTGCTATTCGGGGTACGGCTGCGGTTGGAGCTGGTGCGGGACAATGTGGCATGGGGCATTCTGGACGGCGGGCTGATCTTCACCCTGTTGCTCATGCTCATTGCGCTGATCGTCTAGCCGCTATCTCGAAGCACCGATTTGCGGGGGCACCCGTCCCCCCGCAACCCTCCATTCGGGGGACCTTGGGGGCACGCTGAGTTCTTGGCGTTTGCCTTTCGCCGAAGAGCCGCCGCGGCCGGCTTGCGCGTCAATTGAGGGGGATGAAAAACGTCACGAACTGGAACACGCCGCTCAGTTCGGTTTTCTTGCTGCCGCTCGATTTCTCCGCTTCGATCTGGTTGAGCTCGTAGCGGATGCCGAGCCTGTCGAAAGTGAATTCGATACCGGCGAAAATGCGCCGCACGGTGAGGTTTCGGTGCAGGGGCGATTCGTCCTGCCGCACCGCATCGACCTTGATGCGGTACTCGCTGATGGTGCCGTAGCCGATTCCGAGCAGCATGTTCCATGCGTTGTGCCGCACCGGCGAGCCGTAGAGCGTCGCGTTGAGCATGAGCGCCGAGGCGGACTCGTTCACCTTCTGCTGGGCGCCGTTCTCGAACTCCCGGGCGAACCGGATGCGGCTGGCGGAGATACCCAGGTGCCGCAGGAACACCAATTCCAATTCGAGCTTGTCGGCCTGATCGACCATTTCGCTCTCGTACTGGCCCTGCGGGTCGGCGGGGCTTTTCTCGAGCTCTCCCACGAAATAGGGGGCGTAATGGATGCGGACGTACACCGATCCGCCGTCGTCCTGTGCCCAGGCCGGAGCCGCGCACGCCACTACGGCGGCGAGGGCCACTGTCGTAAACAAGGTGCGGGCGGTCGATCGGCGCATTTCGTCCCTTGATCGGCAACAAGATCTGAGCCGGCGAGGCCCGGAAGGTCCCCCGGGGGTCCATGCAAAAAGGCGTCCAGCGTTGAAGGGAGAAGCTCGCCGGCAGGCGACAACCCGCGGCACCACCCCACGCCAAGCGATTGCTTGAATAGGGTGTAGGGAGCCACGCTCCCGGGCAGGAGGAGAACCTGGCCGGCGGCCGGTTTCACCGATCGCCAAGCGACTCCCAGCTAACGGGAGACCTCTCGCAGGTCCGGGCGTGGCAATAGGGGGACGGCGTCCCCTTTCCTGCCGGAGGCAAAGGAAATAATTCGAATGAAGCGCCCTACATCGCGGGGGAGGGCTGTCCGATAATCGTTTCGGGCAGCAACCGGGCGGTGGTGCCCGTGGCCAGGTAGGGTTTTTTGATCTCGAAGGGCCGCTCGGCCAGGTGGGATTTCCACGCGGAGAGGTCGACGCCGGATTGGACGAGCCCCTTGAGCATGCCCACGTCGTTGCCGCTCCAGGTTTCGCCGGCCGATTCGATCAGGATCGCACCGACCATGCGCCCCCCGCGGAACAGGTACTTGCGGTAGGCCCGCCGTGCCGGCGCCTGGGCCGCGATCACCTCGGCGCCATCGTCGTCCCAACTGCCGAAGCTGGCCATGTCCAGCCCCGCCGCGCTGACGATGTTCATCAGCAGGCTGCCGGGATAGGCGATTTTCTTCCCGGCCATGTTGGCGGCGGCGATGCGGCCGTGCTCCATGGCCGTGGGTTCGATGGCGTGGACCTCCCGCGCTCCGGTGACCCGGTTGCGGCCCTCGGCCACGTCCCCGGCGGCGTAGACGTTGTCCACGTTGCTGCGCAGGTATTCGTCGACCAGGATGCCCTGGTTCGTCTCGATCCCCGAGCCGTCCAGCCAACCCAGGTTGGGACGGATGCCCGTGGCCATCAGCACCAGATCGGCGTCGATGGAATCGCCCTCGGCGAAGGTCAGGCGCAGACCCTGCCCCTGCTCGGCGATGCGGGTGATTTCCGCCCCGGCGCGGATGGTCACGCCCCGCTCGATGAGCCAGTCGGTGACCAGGGCCGCCCCAGCGTCATCGATCATGCGGGGAAGGATGCGCGGGGCCACCTCGACGATGGTCAGCCGGCCGGCGCGCTCGAGGATGCCGTTGAGGATGGTGAAACTGATGAAGCCCGCCCCCACCATCACCACGTGAGCGTCCGGCGAGATGGTCTTGCTGACGCCCTTGGCGTCGTCCAGGGTCCAGAAGTTGAAGCAGCGGGCATGCTCCGCGCCTGGGATGGGCGGCCGCAGCGCCGAGGAGCCCGTGGCGATCAGCAGGTCGTCGTAGGCGACGTCCTCGCCGTTGTCCAGCCGCAGTTTGGCCGCCTGGGTGTCGAGACCTTCGGCCCGCCGCCCGATCTGGCGCTCGACGCCCCACTCGTCCAGTTGCCGGCCCGTCGCCGTGGTGACGTGAGGCTCGGTGATCCGCCGTGCCAGGTAATAGGGCAGCACCATGCGGGAGTAGGGCGCCTCGGCGGAGACGAGGACGATCGGGCCGTCGTCGCCCAGTTGGCGGAGGGTGCGGATGGCGTTCAACCCCGCCGTGCCGCTGCCCAGGATGACGTGCCGCTTGCCGGCCATGGATTCACTCCCTCATTCCACGGCCGCGAGGCCCGTGAGATCGGTGCCCGCGCGGCGCGCCGCGAATTCGCCCAGCCAATCGGCGGCATCTCCCTCGACCCATTCGATGGCTTGGGTCGGACACGCCTCCACGCAGGCGGGATCGCCGCCGCACAGGTCGCACTTGGTGGCCTTGTGGGTGTCCTCGTCGTAGAAGATCGTGCCATAGGGGCAGGCGATCGTGCACAGCTTGCACCCCACGCACTGGTCGTCCGAGACGATCTTGGCGCCCACGGCGCTGATGGCGATGGCATCCACCGGACAGGCGGTCATGCACCAGCCCTCGTCGCACTGGAAGCAGGTGAACGGGGCGTAGCTCGTGTGCATCTCCAGCGGCGCCACCCGGATGACCGACTTGGCGGGCTGGTAAGCGCCGCTCTGCATGTAGGCGCAGGCCAACTCGCACCGCATGCAGCCCGTGCAACGCTCCGGAGAAATACTGAGAACCTTCATCGAATTTTCCGTGAACCGGTGAGCGATAATCGGGAGACGGGGCACAGCCGCCCATTCCCGTGGGGTCTACATGGGCGCGTTTCGTTCGCGCCGCAACGGCCCTGGCAGGACGTCGCATTCGGGGCGCCGAAACCGCCCGGCAGCCCTCGGTCACGCGCCGAAGACCGGGCCCCGCATTTCATGCCGCGTATCATGGGATCGCGGAAGGTGTCAACGCGCCTCCCGCCGCCCGGCCGCCGGGCCGAGGCTTCGCCCCTTCCCCCCAGCCTTCCGGGAGCTGCGGATGTCTCCGGCGCCGCGCTTGGCCTGTTTGGTGGAAGCGATGGCGGCCTTGGCCACGCTGGCCTGGGCGCGCTGGGCCTTCACGGAGAGATTTCTCTGGGCGTCCTTGCCGTAGTAGCGCACCTCGACCGTGACCCCGTCGGGATCCTCGAAGTAGATGGAATTGCCCCAGCCCTGGGCTCCGAAGCTGACCGGCAGCCTTCGCACGATGGGAATCTTGCTCCGGGCCAGCCGCCGCTTGAGGCCGGTCACCTCGCCTTCGCTCAGGGTGAGGCAGATATGGTTGGGGTTATCCTGGCGGCGGCGGTTGTTCCACATCTCCCGGGGAAAGTAGTCGATCAGCGTGGTGCCGTTGACCCGGCCCGAGGCGAAGGGCGCGTCGCCGTCGCGATATTCCTGGAGCCGCACGGGCGGAAATTTCAGGATTTTCTCGTAGAAGGCCACCGTCGCCTCCAGGTCCCGCACCTCCAGCGCCACATGGTCCAATTGTGCCGCGCCCACCGCCCCTGTTTTTATGGCCGGCTTCATCGCCGTCTTCGTGGCCCGCTTCATCGCCGTCTTCATGGACCGCCTCGCTTGGTTGAGTCCCCCTCGGCCGGTCGTTTCACTGCATCCGCCCGATCCTGTCACGGCGGGCGGCCCATGACCAGCCCCCCCGGGAGCCGTTGGCGAGCCGGGCCGCAGCGCCGCGCCTTGCGGGTTGCGCGGCAAATGCAGTAGGTATGGCAGGGCGTTCCCGCGAAGGCCGTCCTGCACCTGAAAAATCGAGAAAAGGACCGCAACCATGAAGGTCGGCATCACCCAGTTCGTCACGGATCGAACGATCGACATCGTTTCCCTGGCCCGCCACTGCGAGCGGCTGGGGTTCGAATCCCTCTGGGTGCCCGAGCACCCGGTCGTTCCCGTGGACATGACCACGCCCTTCCCCGGCAGCGCGGACGGGAAGCTGCCCGACTTTTACAAGCGTCTGATGGATCCGTTCGTCGGCCTGGCCGCCGCGGCGGGCGCCACGGAGAAGATCCTGCTGGGCACGGGCATCTGCCTGGTGCCCGAGCGCAATCCCCTGTACACCGCCAAGGAGGTGGCGACGGTGGACCGGGTCTCCAACGGCCGCTTCCTCTTCGGCATCGGCGCGGGGTGGATCGGCGAGGAGGCGGAGGTCTTCGGCGTGGACTTTCCCCGGCGCTGGACCCAGACGCGGGAGCACGTGCAGGCCCTCAAGGTGCTGTGGAGCGAGGAGCATCCGGAATTCCACGGCAAGTACGTGGATTTCCCCAAGGTCTGGTGTTACCCCAAGCCCATTCAGCAACCCCATCCGCCGATCCTGATCGCCGGCGAGCTGGAGCGAATGGCGGCGCGGGTCGCCGACTACGGCGACGGGTGGATTCCGCGTGGCCGGGCCATCGACCCGGCCGGGGTCGAGCAGGGCCGGGCGCGTATCGCCGGGTTGTACCGGGAGCGGGGACGCGATCCGGCGCAACTGACCGTCTCGATCTATGGCGCCGACCCGGACCGCGAATCCAACCGCCGGTTCGCCGATGCCGGGACGGACCGCGTGGTGCACATGCTCCCCAGCAAGGGCGAGGCGGAGACCGTGAAGCAACTGGAGCAATGGGCCGCCGAACTGCTTTGAGCCCGGAGTGCCGCCCCCGGCCATGACCCGCCCCAACGGAGCCCTTCGCAATCCGACGATCTCGGCACCCGGGACGGTGCGGACGGCGGCCCGCACCGAATCGGTCCGAGCGGAGCGCGGCGTCCGTCCCGCGTTGGGCGCTCCACCCCGCGGATGCGTGCGGCGCCACGGGTGGCGCGCCGCCCTGGCGGTAGGGGCTGTCTGGATCGGCATGGTCTTGGGCGTTTCTCCGGCCGGCGCCCAGTCCAGCGACGCGGACATCGCCCCGGGCTTCGGCCTGGTCGTGGGCGAGGGGCGGACGGAAAACGACGCCACGATCCGCCGTTTCGGGTTTACCTCCCGGCGCCTGAGCGACAACAACCGGATGGGCTCCCTGGCCCTGATCTATGAGGAGCACCAGAACGGGCTGGCCTTCTCGCGGCTGGATGACAGCGTCGCCAGGGATGACGTCGATTTGCGGTACCAGTCCATCTTTGGCGAGTTAAAGCGCTACTTTCCCGTCGGCGGCAACTTTTTTTACTACTGGGGGCTGCGCGGCGGCTACACGCGGGTGCAGGGCCGAATCGACCGGGGGCCGGGGCAGAAAGACGAAAAGTTCGAGGAGGATTCCTTCGCGCCGCTGGCCCTACTGGCCTTGCCGTTCGTGTTGGAGAACCCGGGGTTTCTACTGTTGGCGTTCGTGGATGGCGCGTCGCTGGGAATCGTGGTGGACCTGGTGCCGGAGCATATTTGGCTGGACCTGCAGTTCGGCTCGGTGGTGCTGCCCCGCCACCGGGATCGGTTCGTGGTGCTGGAGGAGCTTTTCTCCGTGACCCAGACGCTGCAATTGGTGATCGCGTTTTGACCGGACCGCCGGCCATTCCCGCCGTACCGCCACAGTCGCGCAGCCGAATTTCACCGATCCGCGTACAATAGAC
>JAPUJL010000172.1 GCA_027296185.1 SAR324 cluster bacterium
GGGGAGCCGCCGCCTCGGCGAGGCGGTCCAGGGATTCTCCACTGGCCAGCAGGCCGTAGAAATCCCGCGGGTGTGCCTCGACCAGCCGGGCCCAGGCCGCGTCGGCGGCCTCCCGGTCGCCTTGGGCTTTGCGGATGCGGCCCAGCCAATAGAGCATTCGCGCCCGCTGCGGGCCGTCCAACTCGGTGGCCAGAAACGCCTCGGCCCAATGAGACGCCGGATTCAGCGCCCCCTGCCGGTAGTTCTCCCAAACGACCATCCAATAGGCTTCCGCCGCCAGGCGATGATTGGCGAACTGGGCGGTCAGGTGGGTGCACCAGCGCGTCATGGCCGCCAGGTCCCCCGCCTGCTTGGCCCTGCGCGCCAGGTCCAGATAGTACGGCGGAAGGCTGGGGGCTTCGGGTTCGAGCGCTGCCAACTCGCCCAGCCTGGCGGCGGCGAGGCCGAGCTCCTTGCGCTGGAGGTGAAATCCGATAGCCAGCGTCAGCGCGTTGGACCGGCCGAAGGCGAAGGCCCGCCGCACTTGCGGATCGTCCAGAGCCTGCAGCGCCTCGCTGTAGGCCCGGCCCCGTTCCATGGCCCAGAAGTAAATCCGGCCCGCCGCCCGGGCGGACTCCGCCGGCAGCGGGGGCAGCCCGCCCGGCGCCAACTCCTCGCGGATCAGCTTGTGCAGCCGCAGCCGCCGGAGCCGCTTGGCCCTCCGGGAGAACGCATCGGCTCCCGGGGGCTCCCGGCCCCGCGCGCTACGGGTGCGCAGGTTGGCGGCGCTGTGCCGCGCGCTGTCCTCGTTCTTGGGGATTTGCCAGAGGATCGCGGCCGCATCGGGTTCCCGCGGGTCGGGGCCGGCATTCCGTTGCAGGCGCTCCAGCTCCTCGGCCAATGGGAAATCGCCGGGCTCCGGATCCACCGCACGGAAGTAGGCGGCCAGGAAGCCCTGAACCGCGGCGGGGGCGGTGCCCGTTTCCGGGCCGATGGTCTCGGCCACCAGCGCCCGCACGGCGTTCCGCATCCCGGGTTCCGGCTGGGCGAGCAGCTGGGGGATCGTCCCTTCGGCGCCCCAGCGGTCACCCGAATCGATCTGGGCGCGGAGCAGGTTCAGCCGCCACGCCGCCTCAACGTCCGCCCCTTCCCGCAGGCCCATGCGGAAGTACACCGCTGCCAGACCCGGCCGGCCGGCTGCCAGGTGACATTTTCCCAGCCCCATCAGCTCACGCCACCGGTGCCACGGGCTCGGGATGGGCTCGGGCCACTCGGAGCGGCTCACGATCTCGGCGGGAACGCAGGAAAAGGTCACGGGCGCCGCCGGGTTGCCGCCGTCCGCACCGGCGGGCTCATGCTCCCCTGCGGCAAGGGCACCCGGCGCGGCGCCGAACGCCCAAAGCAGCGCGAGCAGCGGTAGAAGGATTCGGGTTGGCCTATCGTTGAGCATTGGAGGCGATTCTGCTACACATGGGGCGATGTCGTCATACCGCTTTGCGGACGCAAGCCTGGCAAATTCCGCCGTCACGGAGGACGGATGCGAGCCAATTGCGGCAGCCGGTGGCTTCCTTAGCCCATGAACGACAAGGTGAAGGACAAGGAGCCGGAGCTCCCCTGGGTGTTTCGCGACGAAGCGCCGGGAGCCAAGGCGTTCCGGGCCAAGTACGACCCCATCCCCGCCGTATACCGGCTCTTCCAAAACACGCGCAACCCCTACCTCAAGCGGGCGCTGGCGCCGCCGGCCGCCAAGCTGGAGCATTCACCCTCCGACGTGCAACGATTGTTCCGGCTGCTCGTGGGGCAACGGAGCTACCAGGTGGGACCGGAGAACACGGGCGATCCCCTGCAGCGCCGGAGCCTGGAACACCCGCCGCCGCCGCCCGCCGCGGCACCGAAATTCCAGGACGCGGGCGCGCTGCCGGGAGACCCGGCGCGGCTGCCGGGTCTGATCGATCGATTCTTTCAGTCCGTGCTGGAGCGGCTCCGGAAAAACCCCGAGAGCTTTTTCACGGTCGTCGACGAATTGACCCAGCTGTTCGACGAGCATCAGGTCAAGGTGCGGATTTCCGAGGCGTTTCGCAACCTGGAGGACTGGAACGATTTGCTGGACGCCCTGGATGAACTGAGCCGTTACCCGGCCGCGGAAACCTTCGACCTGTTCTGCAGCGCCCTGTTCGCCTACCACGAGTTGGTCGAGCCGGAGGAAAGGTAGAGTGGCGCGGCACCGAAGGCCGGAGCCTTCGGCCCGGGAAGGGTCAATTGAAGTACAGCGCGTCCTTGCGCTCCGGATGGTGATTGATCATGTGGTCGGCCAGCGGCCCCACGGTGCGTTCGATTTCCGTGGCCAGCGCCTCGTCGGAGATCACCTGCCGCAACGTCTCCATGAGCCGGAGCATCCAGGCGTCGCGCTCGCGCCGGCCGATCTTGACGTGGCGGTGCAGGTAGCGGAGGAAGGGATTGCCGTAGCGTTCGGAATAAAGCGCCGGGCCACCGAAATACTGGACGAAGAAAGCGAATTGCTTGTCCCGGCTATCCGTGAGGTCCTCGGGAAAGAGCGGGGCGAGCACGGCATCCTGGGACACGGCGTCGTAAAAGAGGTTGACCCAGCGGCGCACCGCCTCCTCGCCCCCCAGGCGCTGCAGGATAGTTTCTGCCATTGGGTCGGTCATCGGGTCGGGTAGCGGTACGGGTATCGGTATTGGGGGCGCGTGAGCGCCAGGAACGGTAAATCGGGGCGGCTCCACCTGCGCCGGGAAGATCGATTGGGCCGGATGCGCGCGGCGCCGGAGCGGTAAACCCCCACACCAGTTAACCATAGGCCATCATGCCGGACAACGGGATCGGCGAAAACCTCAACAGGGTGCGGGCGTGCCTGGCGCGGCTCCGCCGCGGGCGCGGCGGCCCGTTTGCATGGTGCTGTGCCGTGGCGGCTTGTCTCGTGGGGAACGTCTCGCCGCTGGGCGCGCAAGAGGAGATTCGCTACCGGTGGGAGAATCAGCTTTACGGCATCCTGGAAGGGCGGCAAGTGTTGCTCTACGGGGCCTCTCTGGAGCACGGCAAACTCACCTTCGGCGACCTGGACGGCGACGGGGACGCCGAACTGCTGCTGGGCAAGGCCGACGGCCACATCAGCCTCTTCGACAACAAGGGCACCCCGCAAAGGCCCGAGTGGCGGCTCACCCGGGAACGGATCGGGGCCTTGCAGCCCACCGGCAAGGAGCCCGGCGCGCCGCGCGCCGTACGGCCGGTGAAGATGGCGGGCCGCGCCGCGCCGGCGCTGGTGGATATCGACGCGGACGGGGATTACGACCTATTCGTCGGCTCGGGGGAAGGCCAATTGTCCTTCTTCCGCAACGTGGGCAATTCCCACTTGCCGTCCTTCGCGCTGGAGACGGACCAGTTCGTCTCGACCCGCTTCGGAAAGGCGCTGGTACCGGTGTTCCACGATGTCGACGGCGACCGGGCCCCCGATCTCTTCATCGGCAATGCCCAGGGCGATCTGTACCTGCTGATCAACCAGGGCGATCGGAAGCGGGCCGTGTTTTGTGTCGATTTTCCGCGGCCCGATGCCCTGCCCGAGGAGGCTCCGCCCTGCCGGCCCACGCCGCTGTTGTTATCGCGGGTGGCGCCGGAGACCCACGCCGCCCCGGCCCTGAACGATTGGGACGGCGACGGCGACCTGGATCTGTTCATCGGGAAGAGCGACGGGACGATCGCCTACTACGAGAACCTGGGCAGCCGGTTCGCCGCCGACTGGCGCCTGACGCAGCGGCGATTCCTGGCGATCGATTCGGGGGGCTACGCGGCACCGGCGTTCCAGGACGTCAATGGGGACGCCCAGGGGGACCTGTTGGTGGGCAGCGGCACCAATCTGGTGACGGTGTTTACCGGCAAGGACCGCGTGCAAGTGCTCGATATCTGGGAGATCTCGGACAACTATCTGGACGTCATGCGGCTGGGGGGGAATCTGGAACGCATCGCCATCGCCTCGGGAGACCTGGACGGCGACGGCGACCGGGACCTGATTGTCGGCGACCGCACCGGGCGGCTGCAGTCGATCACCAACGTCGGCACGCCCGAGGAGCCGGCGTGGGCATTGGCCGACAACAATCTCCTGCCCGATTCCGCGCGGGCCAACGCCGCCCCGCACCTGGCCGACCTGGACGGGGACGGAGACCTGGACCTGCTGGTCGGCGACCGCAACGGCCGGCTGACCCTGATCCGCAACCTGGGCGATCCGCGGAATCCTCGTTGGGCGATCGAATCAACCCGGTTCGCCGGCATCGACGTGGGCTCCAACAGCATTCCCTACCTGATCGACCTGGACGGCGACGAGGATCTGGACTTGCTCGTGGGCAACAGCCGCGGGCTGGTCATCCTGTACCGCAACGAGGGGACCGCCGCCCAGCCGAAATTCACTCTCGCCAGCACCCGCTTCGGTCAGGTAGAAGTGCCCGGCAGCGCCGCACCGGAGGTGTTCGACTGGAACGGCGACGGCAAGCCGGACCTGCTCGTCGGAGGCCGCAACGGACGGATGGTGCTCAACGTCAACCGCAGCGAGACGAAAGACGAAATCCCCCGCCGGTGGGAGATACACAGCCGGTTCTTCGAGCGGATTCAAGTGGAAGGATTCAGCACGCCCCGCTTCGACGACTTCAATGGCGACGGCCGCCCCGACCTGATGGTGGGCGATGCCCGGGGCAACATCCGCCTGCTGCTCAATGGCGGGTTCCGCAAGATCGGCACGGC
>JAPUJL010000173.1 GCA_027296185.1 SAR324 cluster bacterium
CGTGACGGTGTATGCTTACCTGACGCGGCCGGTGGCCGAGCGATTCGGCGCGGATTTCCTGGCGGGCACCCTCAGCCGCTCGGCGTTCTTCGCGCCCGTGTACGAGGGTGACGAATTGTGGATCGAAGCGGAGCCGGGAGACTTGGAGACGGGCATCGCCCTTCGCGCCCGCAAGGAATCGGGCGAGGAGGTGGCGTACCTGAAGATTTCGCGGCCGGCGGCCCTGCCCGAGCCACGGGCGGTGCCCCAAAGCTTTGCCCGCGATGGGGAGGCGCGCCCTGCCTTCTCGTGGGAGGCGGTGGTTCCCGGCGAGCCCTTCCGCAGCTTCCGGTGGCATCCCACCGCCGAGGAGAACCGCGCGTGGTGCGAATCGGTGGCGGACGATTCGCCCCTCTACACGGCGGACGGCGGCGGGTTCATGCACCCGGGTTGCGTGCTGCAACAGGCCAACCGCACCGTCGGCAATCAATTCATGATGACGCCCTGGATTCACGTCTCCAGCCACGTTGCCGTCCACCGCGCCCTGCGGGCGGGGGATGCGGTGGAGGTGCGTGCGGTGCCGCGGGAAAAATGGGAAAAAAACGGTCACCGCTACGGGCTCTTGGACGTTGCCATGAGTGTGGACGGAGCGCCGGCGTGGTGCGTGGAACACAAAGTGATCTTTCAGCCCGCGGGGCTCAGGACGGGCTGAATCGCCCTGCCCGCGGGTAGGTAGCGGGGGTTGACCGGTCGATCCATCGCGGGGCACACGTGAGAATCTCGCCGGCCCGACGTGGGCAGCGGGGGGGTACGCCGATCGTTAAAGGAAACCAATCATGATGCCCATCGATAAAGTACGGGGCCGGCTCGAAAATGCATTCCCCGATGACCGAATCGAGTTGTCGAGCCCCCAGCAGGACGACAATCACTTCCAATTGTTGATCGTCTCCGAGCAGTTCGCCGGAAAGAGCATGGTCGAGCAGCACCAGTTGGTCTACCGGGCCCTGGGCGATGCCATGCGGGAGGCCATTCACGCCCTGGCGCTCCGCACCTACACCCCCGAGCAATGGCAGAAGGACGCCGGCGGCTAAGCCCGGGTTCCGCTCCGCTACGGCTTCCGTTCCGCTCTGGGCGATCGCCCCGCGGCGCGCCCGAACATCCCGCGGATAACCATCCCATGGCGCAGCGCCGTACCGAGAGCCATGCGAGGCCCCGCCTCGTCCCCGCCGTGGCATCGGCGGGGCTGGCGGCCCTTTTGCTGCTCTTCGCCGCCACGGCTGGCCACGGGCAATTCTCCACCGGCCCCGGCGCCGAAGCGCTGTACCGGCAGGCCATGCGCGACCTGCGGGCGGAGCGCCCCGTGGACGCGGAGTGGAAGCTGCTGGAAGCCCTGCGCCGCCAACCGCGCCATTTCCGCTCCCACGTGGCCCTGGGCCGCTTCTACCGGGGCCGCCTTCCCGATCTGGCCCTGGCCCACCTGCGGGTGGCGCGCCGGATTCGCCCGGCTTCGGACCAGGTTTACGTTCTGCTGGGCCGGCTGCTGGAAGCCCGGGGGCAGCTGATGGAAGCCGCCGAACATTTCCGCCAGGCGGTGCGGCTGAACGCGCGCCATTACGAGGCCAACAACCGCCTGAGGGCCATCCTGCGCACCTTCCGCGAGCGCAAGAGCGTCCTGGAGCGTGGCGCCGAGCAGTTCTGGCGCAAGCCCAATTTGGCGTCGTTGACGCTGTATGGCCGCATGGTGATGGCGGAGAGCACCCCCCGCCAGGCGCTGTTCGAGTTCGAATCGATCCGGGACCGGCTGCCGGAGCTGCCCGAGGTGCAGCTGTGGATTGCCCGCAGCTACCGCCTGCTCGGGTCGGTCAGCGGAGAGATCGAGGCCTACCGCCGCTATCTCGCCCAGAGCCCGGACTCGAGCCGGGTACGGCTGGTGCTGGCCGAGCGACTGGTCGATACGGGCCGCTACAGCGAAGCTTCCACCACGCTGGAACCGCTGATGGAGCGGCTGACCCGCGGCGGACCCCTCGCCGACCCGGAGCTCCAGGCCCGCACGGCGCTGCTGGAAAGCCGCAGCCTCGTGGCTCAAGGGCAGGCGGTGACGGCAGGCGACCTGCTGCTGCAGGCGGCAAATTTCGGGATGGACACCGAACGGATCGCCGAGGCCTTCTCGCAATACGTGGCGCTCTTCCCGGACGTGGCGGCGCTGCGGCTCTCCCAGGGCTATTGGCTGCGCTCCGCGGGCCGCCATGCGGAATCGGCCACCGCCTTCTACCGGGCGGGGATGCTGGGGGAGGCACCCCGGCAGCGCTCCCGGCTGGCGTTGCAGGAAATGATGACCCAGGCCCGCGCCGTGAACGAGGCGCTGCTCGGCCTGGGGGAATTCGCCCTGCTGGACGGCCGGGAGCCGGAGGCGGTGCGCTACCTATCCCGGGTGGCGGCGTGGCACCCGGCCAACCGCCGCGCCGCGCTGCTGCTGGGGGTCGTGGCCCGCCACCGGGGGGACCTCGAGGAGAGCCTGGACGCCTTCATGCGCTACGTCTTCTCCTTCTCCGACCCCGCCGCGATGGTCTATGCCCGGGGCAACCTGTTCTGGGAGCTGGGCCAGCCGGACGTGGCCGAAGCCATCTGGGGCGAGGAGCCCCGGCTGATCGTTCGCTTCCCGGAGATCCTGGCCCGGCTGGCCGGCTACTATGGGGAGCGCCACGAGCGGGCCGCCGAGCTGGCCGCGCGGGAAGTGCTGCGCGACCTTCTGCCCACCCGCCTGGCCAACCGGAAGCGGCTGGGCCAGATGTACCTGGAGGCGCGCCGGGACGAGAACGCGGCGGCGGAATGGGAATCCATCGTCGCGCTGCTGCCCGGCGATTACGATCTGCGGGTGAAGCTCGCCAAAACCCTGCTGCGCCTGGGACGGCGCGCCTCTGCACTGGAGCAGTTGCTCCAGGCGGCGAATATCCGCCCCTTGACCCCCGAACTGAACGAGCTGCTGGCCGGCGAGCTCTTCGCGCAACGGCGCTATGCCGAAGCGCTGGACCTGTACTGGCAGATTTACCAGCGCCGCCCGGATCATCCGGACCTGCCGGACGTGCTCCCGACCATCGCCCTGGAGGTGCCCTCGCCGCCGGAGGTGCGGCTGGTTGCCGCGCGGATGGCGGAGCGGGCCGGCCGCACGGAGATCGTGATGGAACTGCTCGAGGAGACGCTCCGCCAATACCCCGAGCAGGAGGAGGCCCGCGTGATGCTGGCCGGGATCCACCTCACCCGGGACGAAGCGGAGGAAGCCGAGCGGGTGATCGCCGCGGGGCCGGGGCAGGGCGAGCTCTCCGATCTACGGCGCCTGGGGATTCTCGCCGAGGCTCAACTGCGGCAGGAAAAGAACGCGGCGGCCGCCGAGACCCTGGGCCGCATGGTGGAGCTGGATCCTCAGGACACGCCGAATCGCCGCCGGCTGGGGCTGTTGCTCAACGGCATGGAACGGCACGAGGAGGCGATTCCGGTGCTCTCCGTCGTGATCGAGCGGGAGCCGGCCGATACGCTGGCCCTGTTGCGCCTGGCCCAGTCCGAGCTGGCCGGCGGCCGGCAAGAGGGCGGGAAGGCCCATCTGCGCGGCCTTCTGGCGCTGGAGCCCCATCACGAGGAAGGGCTTTCGCTCCTGATCGCGCGGCTGCTCCAGGAGCGACTGTGGAAGGAGGTGGCGCCCACCCTGGAAACGTGGGTCGAACTCCACCCGCGGGATTCGGTGGCGCGCTACAACCTGATCACCGCCTATCTGCGGCTGTTCGACCGGGATTCCGCGCGCGGCCATTTCGAGACGCTGACCACCCTCAATCCGGTGCAGGCCCGGCGGTTGGCCCCGTACTTCCGCTGAGGGGCCGCGCCGTCACGTGACAAAGCCGCCCACGGTGTTCCACCCGTTGCCCGCCAGGCGGGCCAGAGCGCGCCCCACCCTCGCCACCCTCCCATGACTGGCACCACCGAGCCCAGCGCCCCTGAATATCCGGCGGAGCCCGCTCCGGGGCACGGGGAGGCCCTGGCCCTGGCCGCGGGGCTGCTCACCGTGGTGCTGTGGTCGTCCAATTTTCCGGTGATCCGCTACGCGGCTCGGGACTACAGCCCCGACCACCTGGCCCTGCTGCGCTGCCTCTTCGCCGCCGCGGCCCTGGCCGTCTACGCCGTGGGGGCGCGGATGCGGCTGCCCGAGTGGCGGGACTGGCCGGTGTTCATCGGCTTTGGGGTGAGCGGCATGGCCCTCAGCAGCCTGGGCCTCGCCTACGGCCTGCAGACCGTGAGCGCGGGGGCGGGAGCCTTCATCATCGGCACGATCCCGGTCTTCTCCGCGCTGATGGCCCGCGGCTTCCTCGCCGAGCGGCTGGGCGGGCTGGGCTGGGCCGGCATCGCCGTCAGCGCCGGGGGCACCGCCCTGATCGCCCTGGGCGAGGGGGAGGGGTTGCGGGTCGGCTGGGGCGTGTTGTTCTTGCTGGCGAGCGCCTTCTGCCAGTCGATCTTCTACGTGTTCCAGAAGCCCTACCTGCGCCGCTACAGCCCCATCGAGATCACCTGCTACATCGTGTGGAGCGGTGCGCTTTCGCTGCTGGTCTTCCTGCCCGGGCTGCCGGGGGAGCTGGCCGCGGCCGGCTGGGGGCCGACCCTGGCCCTGGCCTACCAGGGCGTCTTCCCCGTCGCCCTGGCCTTCGTGACCTGGTCCGTCGCGCTCAAGCGGGCCAAGGCGGCCCGGGTGACCAGCCTCGTCTATCTCATGCCCCTGCTCTCGACCGCCATCGCCTACGTCTGGCTGGCCGAGGTACCCGCCGCCCTCAGCCTGCTGGGGGGCCTCACCGCCATCGCCGGCGTCGCCATCCTCAATGTATGGGGGAAATAGGGCGGATTACTTCGGGGGAGGAGGGCATGGGTCAGCGCCTCGATTCTACTACCCGCCGCGCGCCGGTTCCTTGCGGAAGCCGTCGTCTTCCGGCGTGTCGGGAATCTCCAGCCCGGCCTTGCGAAGGCCTTCGAGGTAGCTTTCGCTCCCTTCCTGGAAATTCCACCACCACTTGCGCATTTCCACCCGTGCATTGGCGCCGAAGTCCGGGTACAGGCCGAGCAGCTTCTTGACTTCCGCTTGGGCCTTCTCCATTCGCCCCAATTGGGCATAATCCGCCGCCAGCATCGCGGGATTCCAGAAAAATCCCGGCATGTTGATCTTGAGCGCGG
>JAPUJL010000174.1 GCA_027296185.1 SAR324 cluster bacterium
TCGCTTTCGGCCACCTCGACCCCGCCCCGGTAACCGCCGGTCAGGTTGACCAGGACGTCGATCCGCCCCTCCCGCTTCCGAACGCCCTCGACGAAATCGTGCACCATCTTCTCGTTGGTCAGGTCCACGCGGTGAAAGCGCACCGACTCGCGCAGCTGGGGGAAGTCGGCCAGGAACGTGTTGAGCTTCATCTCCGAAATGAAGGGCTCGACCACCTTGGCGCCCCGCTCCACGAAGCCGCGGGTCACCGGCCCCCCCAACTCACCGACGCCACCCGCCACCAGCACCACCTTGTCTGCAAACTCCGTTTTCATCCGCGGCGAAAATTCCGACACTCGTTGGTGGACAAAGGCCGGGCAGGGCGGGCCGCCCCCGAAGGGCGGCGCCCGCCCGTCCGGCTGGAGGACGTGCAGGTAGAAGTTCCGGAGAAAACCGCGGGGGGCGCCGATCGCCGATGAGTTTACCCGATTCGGCCCGGGTTTGCATCAGCCGGGGGGCGCCCGCCCCACGAGTCGGAGGCACGACTCGGCGATCCGCTCGGCTGCATCGCCGGGGAAGAGGGCGTCGCAGTGGCGCTCCATCTCGTCCAGCCGCTCCGGATGCTCGAGCAATGCGATCAGCTCCTCCGCGAGGCGCGGGCCGGTGAGATCGGCTTGCTCGATCAGCACCCCCGCTCCGGCGGCGGCGACGCGGCGGGCGTTCATCAGCTGGTGCTCGCCGCTGGTGTGGGGAATCGGCACGAGGATCGAGGCGCGCCGGGCGGTGACGATCTCGTTCACCGCGCTCGCCCCGGCGCGGCTGACGACGATACGGGCGCCCGAGAGCGCCCCGGCCATGTCGTCCAGGAAGGGCACCAGCCGGTGCGCCAGCCCGCAGCCCCGGTAGCGCTCCTCGACCCACTCGCTGTCCAGGGCGCCGGTCTGGTGGAGGATCTCCACGGGCCGCCCTTCCAGGAGAGGCAGGGCCTCGGTCATGGCGCGGTTGATCGCCCGTGCCCCCTGGCTGCCGCCGAAGACGAACACCACCGGCACCGGGCGGGGCGGAGACGGCGCTTCCCGCAGCGCCAGAATTTCGCGCCGCACCGGATTGCCCACCACCTCCATCCGCGGAAACCAACGGCTGAGCTCCGCGTCCGGGGCGAAGGCGAGGCTGACGACCCGCCCCAGCAGCCGGTTGGTCAGGCCGGGGGCCACGTTCTGTTCCTGGATCGCCGTCACGCGGCGGAGCAGGATCGCCACGGCCAGCACCGGCCCGGAGGCATAGCCCCCGACGCCCACCACCAGGTGCGGGCGGTAGCGCAGCAGTATCCACAGCGCCTGCAACAGCGCCACGGGCAGCATCGCCAGCACCCACAGCTTGCGCCGCAGGGGCGCCTGATAGAGGCCGCGCACCGGCAGGCGGTGGAGCCGGTAGCCGCGGGCCGGGACGATGCGGGATTCCAACCCGTAGTGGCTCCCCGCGAAGCGCACCTCGCACCCGGGCACGCGGCGCTGGAACGCCTCGGCGATGGCCAAGCCGGGAAACAGATGCCCGCCCGTGCCGCCGCCGGTGATCAACACGCGCAGCGGGCGCTTTTCGGGAGTGGACCCGTCAGCCATGGGCCCGGGCGATGGCGGTGGGGCTTCCCCCCGCATGAGCGCGCCTCCGCACGCCCCCGGGCCGGCGGCCGATATTGAGCAGCACGCCGGTCATGAGCAGGGTCATGACCAGCGAGCTCCCCCCGTAGCTGACGAAGGGTAGCGGCAGCCCCTTGGTGGGCATCAACCCCATCACCACCGACAGGTTCAGCACCACCTCGAAGGACAGTACGGCTGAGATGCCGAATCCGAGATAGCGCCCGAAATCGTCCGGGGCGGCCAGGCACACGGAAAAGCAGCGCCAGAGGAACAGCGCAAACAGGGCCATCACCGCCAGCACGCCGATCAGCCCCAGCTCCTCGGCAAGGATGGAGAAGATGAAATCGGTGTGGGCATCGGGGAGAAAGAACATCTTCTGGCGGCTGTCGCCCAACCCCACCCCCGACCAGCCACCGCTGCCGAAGGCGAGGAAGGATTGCACGATCTGGAATCCCGTGTCGAAGCGGTCCTGCCACGGGTCGAGAAAGGACATGATCCGCTGGGCGCGATAGGCCTGGCTGAAGATCAGGTAGCCGCCGATCAGCCCGAAGCCGGCCAAGCTGGCCAGGATGTGACCCGGCTTGGCCCCGCCGACAAAGATCATCAGCAGCAACGTCAGTGCGATCAGTACCACCGAGCCGAAATCGGGCTGAAGCACCACCAGGGAGAGAAAAACCCCCATCACCATGAGGTTGGGCGCCACGCCCCGAAAGAACTGGTGCACGACGTCCTGCTTGCGGTCCAGGTAGGAGGCCACGTAGACCAGCAACACCGGCTTCAGCAGTTCCACCGGCTGGAAGTTCATCATGCCCAGCCGCAGCCAGCGCCGGGCGCCACCCACCTGGTGGCCGATGCCGGGGATCAGCACGAGCAGCAGCAGCACCAGGCAGATCAGCAGGGCCAGCGGAACCCACCGCTTCCAGTGGGAATAGGGAACGAACATCCCGATCGCCAATGCTCCCAGGCCAACGATGAGGTGCAGAAGATGGTTTCTGAGCAGGATCCAGCTCGTCCCGTAAAGCCGGTCGGAGAGCGGGGTGGTGGCCGAGTAGATCATCAGCACGCCGACCATCGCCAGGATCGCCATGCACCCCAACAGCACCAGGTCGTATTCGCGCACCGCCTGCGCCAGCCGCCGGCCCAGCCACCCCCGCCAAGTTGTCTTCATGGTTTCGTCAATGCCTCGCAATCCGTGCAATGCATGAGCAGGCCGCAGGTGGCGAGGCGGCATTCCACCGCGCCTCCGAGCAGCCCGTGCACCGCCCGCTCCATGTGGGCGGCCCGTCCCCCCTTGATTCCGATGGCCACGCCCGGCCGGTCCACGGCGTGGAGGGCCGCGATCAGCTCCGGCAGCGCCGGCAGATCGCGCACCGTCACCCCCTGTGCCACGGACTCAAACTGACCGGCGGTCTCCGGTCGCTCCGGGTCGTGCACCCACAGCTCGTCGAGGGGCGGCCGCAGACCCCGGCCGATTTCCCGCACCGATTCGGCCAGCCCCTCCTCCAGCTCGCTGAGGTGGCC
>JAPUJL010000175.1 GCA_027296185.1 SAR324 cluster bacterium
GCTCTTTCTCGCGGGGCTCTACATCGTTTACATTCTGGTGCGCTGTTACCTGAACCCGGCCCTGGGCCCCCCGGCGCCCCTGGAGGAGCGGCAGATGCCCCTTCGCCAGAAGCTGGCATTGCTCAAGGGCGTGATCCTGCCGATCCTCATCGCCGCATCGGTGCTGGGGAGCATCTACACCGGCGTGGCCTCGATCAGCGAGGCGGCGGGGATGGGGGTGGTGGGGACGATCGTTTCGGCCGCCCTCAGGCGCGAGCTCTCCTGGGAAATGATGCGCGGCGCGCTGCACCAGACCATGAGCACTCTGGGCAAGCTGCTGTGGATCACCTTCGGGGCGACCGCGTTCATCGGCGTGTACAACTGGTTGGGGGGAATCGAATTCATCAGGGCCATGGTCGGGGATCTGCCGCTTCATCCGCTGGCGATCGTCCTGGTGATGATGTCGATCCTGATCGTGCTGGGATTCTTCATGGATTGGATCGGCATCCTGCTGCTCACCATGCCGGTGTTCGTGCCGGTGATCGTCCAGCTCGGTTTCAGCCCGGTGTGGTTCGGGATCCTGTTCTGCATGAACATGCAGGTCTCCTACCTCACGCCACCCTTCGGGCCGGCCGCTTTCTACCTGAAAGGGGTGGCGCCGCCGGAGATTTCCCTGGACGATATCTTCCGCGGGCTCTGGCCGTTCATCGCGATTCAACTGGTGGCCTTGTCCGTCGTGGTGCTGTTTCCGGATCTGGCCCTGTGGCTGCCGACGCTGATCTACGGGTAGCCTGACGCCCGCCCGCGCGCCCGGGTAGGCGGAGCCGTTGGGGGCGTGATAGGAGCGAAGGATGGAATGCAGGGCTGCCGTGCTGCACCGGGTGGGGGAATCGTTGCAGGTGGAGACCATCGAGATCGGCGAGCTGCAGCGCGGCGACGTACTGGTGCGCATCCGCGCCAGCGGGCTGTGCCACACGGACCTGGAGGTGATCCAGGGCTCCCTGGCCTACCCCATGCCCATCGTCCTCGGCCACGAGGGCGCGGGCGTCGTGGAGGCCGTGGGCGACGGGGTGACCGCGGTGAAGCCGGGCGATCACGTGGTTTGCTCGTGGAATCCCCACTGCGGACACTGCTTCTACTGCGAGCGGGACCAGCCCATCCTGTGCGAGCCCTTCAGCCGCCATCAGCCCCAGGGCCACCTGCTCGACGGCACCTCCCGGCTACGGGTGGGGGGGAAGGAGCTGCACCACTTCTCGGTGGTCTCCTCCCATGCGGAGTATTGCGTAGTCCCGGAATCGGGGGCGATCGCCGTGCCGCGGGAGATTCCCTTCGACCGCGCCTGCCTCATCGGCTGCGGCGTGATGACCGGCGTGGGCGCGGTGACCCACATCGCCCGGGTGCCCGTCGGCGCCAGCGTTGCCGTGTTCGGCGCGGGGGCCGTGGGGTTGAACGCCATCCAGGGGGCGCGGCTGGCCGGGGCGGAACGGATCGTGGCGGTGGACGTGTCGGACGGCAAGCTGGAGTTGGCCCGCGAATTCGGCGCGACGGACACCGTCAACGCCGAGCGGGATGACCCCGCCGCCTTCGTCCGTTCCCTCACCGGCGGCCGGGGGGCCGACTATGCCATCGAGGCGGCGGGGATCGTCCATTCGCTGCAGCCCACCCTCGATGCCTGCTGGCCCGGGGGCATGATCGTGATACTGGGCAAGACCCACGTGGACGCCCAGGTGCCCCTGCGCTGGGGGTCGCTCATGGGCGAGCGCCGGATCATCCGCTCCAGCTACGGCGGAGCCCGGCCGCGGCGGGATTTTCCCCTGCTGGCCCGGCAGTATCTGGAGGGCAAGCTGAAGCTGGACGAGCTGATCACCTGCCGCCTCCGGCTGGAGGAGATCGACGATGGCTTTGCCCAGATGACCGAGGGCGGCGTCGTCCGCGCGGTGGTGATAATGGGCGATTGATTCAGGTCATGGCGGAGTACCCCGCCTGCGCGAAATATGTGCGGCGTCGGGACGATTCGGAGCGTTGGGGGATTCGCCGTAGCTGACGGAATTCGGGGAGGGAGACCGCATGGAGCTCACGTTTACCTACGGGACGTCCCAGCGGTTCCGCCGCCGGCACGGCGACCTCAACCTCATCGGCCGGGCGGTGGGTGCCGAGTATCCCTTGGAGCGCGCCACCTATCGGCTCAACGGCGGGCCGCAACACAGCTTCTATGTGGAGCCGGTGCCCGATCCGGGGCTGGACTGGACGGTGGAGTACAAAAATTCTCCCGCCGTGAACCGGCTCAAGGATCAGGGCGATTTCAATATCGAGATCCCCGTGACGGAGCGGGAGCTGGCTCCCGGCGGCAACGCGCTGCGCGTGATCGTCCGCGATGCCGGCGGAACCACGGCGGAAGCGCTAGTGGAGCTGGATTGGAATCCCGAGCCCGTTTCCTTACCCCTGGAGCTCGCCGATCTCTCCGGATACGCCCACATTCAGGAGGTGGGCCAGGTGGTCAACGGCGCCTTCGACCTGGACCGCGGCGGCAATGCGATCCGCTCCCGGGAGCCGGTCTACCCCGACTCGCTGCTGCTCCTCGGCTCCGCCCATGGAAGCCAGGCCGCCACCTACCGGGTGGTCTTTACCGGCTTCGACGGGGTGAAATGGCTGGGGCCCAGCGATTTCTTCGCCGGGAACGAGGCGGCCGATCCCCCCATCGGCATCAAGCCCGGCTGGTCCAGCGCGGGCATGGCCGCCCTCAACCCCCGCGGCGAGGCGCGCTCCTTTCTGGCCTGGGGCGATCACTCGGGAACGGAGCGGGAATGGGTCGTCAAGACCGAGCCTCCGGCCCGCTTCGTGGTACGGTCCGGCGTTCCGTACCGCGTCCGCCATTGGGTCCTGTTCCGGGAAGGTGTCAACACGGTTAGCTTCCGCATCTGGCCGGAGGGTGAGGCGGAGCCGGACGATTGGCTGTGCGAGGAAACCGATGCCGGCGTCGCGCCGGAGTTGCCCCGCCACACGGCCGCCGCGTTCGGGCTGTTCCAGCACTCCGGCAGGGCCATCGAATGGTCGGATATTCGGGTGGTCTCGCTGTGAGGGAGGGCTTTCCGCGGGCATGACCGTCTACCCTGAAGGCGAAAACGAACGGCGCGTCACCGCCGCCGCGCTGACCGCCGTCGTGACGCAGACTTTCCGGCGCTGCGGCATGAGCGGGGAGGACGCGGAGCTGCTCACCGAGACCCTCGTCGTGGCCGACCTGCGCGGCGTTCACTCTCACGGCGTGCTCCGGGTGCCGGATTACGTGCGGAAGCTGACCACGGAGGGTGTCGATCCCCAAGGGCGGCCCCGCGTGGTGCGGGACAACGGCTGCGCCCTGGTCGTGGACGGCGGTAACAGCATGGGCCAGATCGGCGCCGCCTTCGCCATGGGCCAAGCCATCGAGCGGGCGCGCACCCACCAGGTGGCCCTGGCGGCGGTGCGGGGCAGCAACCACTGCGGGGCCATGGCCTACTTTCCCATGCTGGCGCTGAGCGAGGATATGATCGGCGTCGCCGCCACCAACGCTCTGCCCACCATGGCGCCCTGGGGTGGCGCGGAGAAAATCCTCGGGATCAATCCCCTGGCCGTTGCCATCCCCGCCGGCGAGGAGCGGCCCATCGTCTACGACGCGGCCTTCAGCGGCTCTTCCCACGGCAAGCTGCGGGTGTACGATCAGAAGGGACTGGAGATTCCCGCGGGCTGGGCTTTCGACCGGGACGGCCGCCCCACCACCGACGCCGCCCGTGCACTCGAGGGGCTGCTGCAGCCCATCGGCGCCTACAAGGGGACGGGCTTGGCGCTGGTAATGGGCGTCTTCTCCGCCCTGCTTTCCGGCGCGGCCTACGGCACGGAGTTGGGCGACATGGTGGCCGGTCCTCGCGCCGGAGAAGACGGCCACGTGTTCATGGCCATCCGCATCGCCGCGTTCGAGGACCCGGCGCGGTTCAAGGCGCGGGTGGACGGCATCGTCCGGGAAATCCACGCGTGCCGGCGGGCCCCGGGATTCGAGCGCATCTACGTGCCGGGGGAACCCGAAGCCCTGGCGGAAGCCCGCTACCGGAAGCAAGGCATACCGCTGAACCCCGAAACCCTGGAAGGCGTGATCGGCGCGGCCCGATCGGCTGGAGCCGATCCCGCTCCCCTGGAGCCATAAGCCGCGGCAGCCCGCCGCACCCGGGAGGTCAGAAGATGATTGGCCGCAGCAACGTTCGGCGGCTGGAGTTTCGCTACCTCGCCTCGGCGCTGCTCCTGCTCGGCCTGCCGCTGGCGCCCGCCGTGGCCTCGGGTCAGATCTGGTCGGTGGGTGCGCCGATGCCCACCTGCCGCTCCGAGTTGGGCTCGGCCGTTTTGGACGGTTGGGTGTACGTGG
>JAPUJL010000176.1 GCA_027296185.1 SAR324 cluster bacterium
TCAGGTACTCCACCGGACCGAGGCTTGAGACCCCGGCGCCCAGCTCGGAATTGGGCACCGTGACTTCCAGGACGAATCGCTGCTTCTGCCCGACCGAGCTCTCGAAGACCTGCACCGGAAAATGCTCCGGCTCGAGCAGGACCGGCCGGTCGAAGACGAGCTCCACGGCGAAGCGGGCGATGCCCTCCTTGTCCTGCCGCCCCACCTCGTGGGCCACCATTCTCCGCAGGCGATAGGGCCATTCCATCACCGCCTGATCCGCGTCGGGCTCGGCGATCATACCACCCCGCTCCAGCGCCTCGTAGGCGTCCAGATAGCTCAGGAACTCCCGCTGCCCGTTCATCAGGTCCAGCACGTAGTGGTAGCGGTAGCCGTGGGCATCGCGGCCCGGCGACAGGCCGAGCAGATCGGCCAGGTTGAATCCGCGGATGACATAATGAATGGTGGTGCCGGCAAGCGGGTCGTCCCCCTTGTGCCGCTTGGCATAGACGCGTGCGTTGATGGCGGCGCGGGCGAACTCGTTCTTGTCCAGGATGACGAACTCGTTGGTGTCGTCCGCGGGGAAAATCAGCACCCGGTTTCCCTGCAGCAGAATCACCTCCGCCTTGGACCAGGTGTGAATCTGATCCAGGGTCCAGTCCTGGCTGGTGCCGTTGTCCAGCACCACTTTGATGAAGTACCGCTCTCCGCCGATGCTCTGAATGAAGGTCGAGTTGATCAGATTCTCGCGGAAGATGCCGTTCTGCAGCGCTTCCGCCATGGCCAGGGCGTTTTCCCGGTCCGTATAGCGCGGCGCCGCCAGCGCGGTGGCCGCCGCGAGGAGGAAGATCGACGCGAGGACGCATCCCCGCCGGTATTTCGCTAGTCGGTTCATGACCATCCCTAGTCTCGCATCAGGGCAAATCCTTGCCCAGCCAGATTTCTACATCGATGCCCGCACGCTCGACCGATTCGCGACGCATGGGCTCCACGTCCTGTTCGCCGGGGAGGGTCTTGGCGATGAGGAGCGCGGCCCGAAGGAACCCCGGGCGGTAATACAAGGTCGTCTCCCCCGATTCGAAGGCAGGCGCATTGGAGATGTTCACGACTTCCAACCGCATGCCGAGTTCCCGTTCCAGGCTCATGCGGCGGAAATCCATGAGCATTACGGCCACCCGGCTGGCTTGTCCGCCGATGCCCGACGCGTTCAACACGGCGATACGCACCAGCGTCGGCCGGCTCTTCCAAGGCGCCGCCGACGTGCGCGGCAACTCCTCGAAGGCCACCGGCTCGGCCGCGGCAGCGGATTCGCTGGGCCGGCGCGGCGCTTTCGCGGTCATTGCAGGCGGTGGGGCGGCCTCTTGCACCCGAACTGCCGGGGCGACCTCCCGCCGGGGCGCGGGGGGTTGCGCGGCGGGAGCCTGGCCCGCGAGCACCACGCGCAGTTCCCGGGCGCCCGAGCCCTCGGTGTCGAGGCGGGCGGTGGTGCCGGGGGTCAGCTCTATGGCCAGCGTAACCAGCCCCAGGGTCGGGTCGTCGGGGAAGCTCACGGCGGAGGTCTCGATCCGCACGATGCGCGGATTTCCGGCGAACGATTGGGACGGCGGCAAATCGGGGCTCGCGGCGGCGCCGGGGATTTCCATCGAGTAAGTGTGCTCGCCGAAGAGCGGGTCCAGGATGATTTCGCCGAAGCGCTCCGGATCGAAGGTGCCCAGCACCCGCAATACCGTCGTGGAGTCCTGTTCCGTCAGGACGACGCTGTCCACCCGTTGTGGCGGTGCGGCCTCTTGCGCCCGAACGGCCGGGGCCACGGCAAAAGCCCAGAGCGCCATCCACGGCAGCAGCGGAGAACAGAATCGTCGGATGCGCCGGCGGTCAATCATGGCGTCTCGTTGCGGATTCGGTTGCCGCCCGCACCACGCACCGCTGCGGCGGGCGGGGCCCGGACGAAGTATTCTGATTGCGGATATGCAGGTAACAAGCCAGCCGGGAAAATCGATTGACTTTTCCCGGCCCGCCTCTTTAAATCGAGTCACCCCCCTCTTCGTAGCGGCGGGGGCCAGGATGGCCCCCCAAAGAGACGGATCTTCATCAGCTAGGGTGCTGATCGAATGGTCATCCAGTGTACCTCCTGTAACACCAAATTCCGCCTCAACCTGGAAACGATTCCCGACCGCCGCGCCTTCGTCAAGTGCAGGAACTGCGGTACGCCGATTTTCGTCGATCCGCCGGAAGACGCCGCGGAGGAATGGGAAACCGCATCCGGCACGGAAGCGCCCACCGCCGCCCCGCCGACGCCGGCCGGGGGCAACGGGGAGCGGCAGGCCGTCACCTGCCGCGCATGCGGCACCCGCTACCGCCTGCCCGCCGAAGCACTGAGCCGGCCGGGCGTGCGGCTGAAATGCACCCACTGCGGCAACCTGTTCGCCCTTGGGGATGACGAGGCCGCGGCTCCCCCCGTTTCCGGAAAGGTGGCGGGTGCGGCGGTCCCGGCAGGGCGCGACTTTTACCCGGGCGCGCAAGAAGACGTGGCGGGCGGAGCGGCCGGCGGGCTGGACCGGCCCATGCCCATCCCGGACGACGCGGCGGTGGAGGGAATGCTGGACGACTTTCGGGAGCAGGCCACCCCCTTCGCGGAAAAGGAGGCCAGCGCGCACGGGCCGGGTCCGTCGGAAACCGGCGGGCTGTTCTCGGCGAACCTGGACGATATCGGCGCCGGCGCCCCCGAGAGCGCCGAGGCGCCGGCGGAGGATTTCGACCCCGAGCGGGCGTATCTGGAGGCCACCGCAATCGACGATGGAAATTTTTCCCGCCTCAGACGCTCTCAGGGCACCGTGCCCGATCAGTACAAATACCGCTTCTTCCTCAAGCCCGAACGCGGCCCGGAATCCCAACCGGAGGAGACCCTCGGCTCCCACGATGCCGCCCCCGTGGCCGATCCGAACGAGCCCGAACCGCCACCGGAGCAGGCCCAGCCGGAAGCGGATCTGGCGGCCGGTGGCGAGGAGCTGACCTACCCCGGCTCCGAACCGGGCGCCGAAGCGCCGGAATCCCCAGGGGAACCGGAGGCCGTCCCCGACCCGGACGATCTCGACCCGGATATCGAATTGGACGAGGACTATCCGGCCCCCGCCATGCCGGAACTCGAAACCCCGGCCGCAGCCGAGGCCCCGTCAGGGCCGGATTCCCCAGGCGAACCGCAAGCCCCAGGGAAACCGGAAGCCGCCCCCGACCTCGATCAAGTGGTCCCCGCGGTGGAGGAGCAAGCCGGGGTCGACGAACTGCTCAGGGAGCACGGCATCGGCGATGGGGCTCTGGAAGACGGCGCCCTGCCCAGCATTCACGAGGAGCGCACCTTGGGCGGCGGCTCCATGCCGGCGGGTTCCCGAAAGCAAGGCTTCGCCCGGCGGCTCGTGCCCTGGCTCTGGGCCGCGGCTGCCACCGTGGCGCTGGTGTTGCTGTTCTTCGCGGGCTATGCCGTTGCAGCGGGTTGGTAGCGCCCGCTAGGCTACCGGACCGCCGCGGACTTCCCTTCGGCTCCGTTCCCAATCCGCTTAGCTCGCCATTCAGCCCGCGCCGCAGCCCACGCCGGCTGCGTCGTCCTGCCGCTTTCCGCTCCGCAGTTCCTCCCCAGCGGCAGCTCCCCTGCGGGCGGCCCGGCGCCGAACCGGCCGCCGGCAAATGCGAGTCAGCAGTGACTTGCGCTTTTTGCGGAGAGTTGGGTAATCTTCTGGTTTGGCTCGGACCGCATGCGGCCACGCCTGGATTCCACCGGCAACCCCGCCGGGCGAAAGGGCCGGGGCTGCACCGGCTGCCCGATTTTCGTCCTGACCCCCAAGTTCCGATTCCTTGCAATCGGCTGGATTTCTACCGGGACGCTCAATGATTCCCGCGCGGGGCGCGGCGTGCCCCGCGCAGGGTGGGGCCGCCGCGGACGCAACGGGAAGAGCTCGTGAACTCTGCGCGGCACGGCGCATCCGCGGACGGGGTGGGCCAATTTCGCTGGCCACGGACTTCATCGAATCGCGCCAACGGGAGACGGGATGGAATTTTTCCGGATTTGCCTGAAAACGGGAGCGTTGCTGCTGTTCGCGGCCGGCCTCGCGTGGGGGCAAACGGATGTGGACATTGCTGGGGACGATGGCGCTCCACAATCGGTAATGACCTCCATTCCGCTGGACGGGCTTTCGCTCGAATTTTCCGGCTGGGTAAAGCCGATCGTCATTATGGAACACCGGGACTTCGGCGATCTCGGTCCGGCGCCGCGGGAGACCTTCGAGCAGGTCGGCGTGCGCACGAAGCTGCGCCTGGAAGGCAAACTCCGCGACCGGGCGCGGCTGTACGCCAACTATCTGCTGGATTACAACGAGGTGAACCGCACCGACCGCCAGCTGGCCGAGGACGGCAATCTGGGCAGACTGCGGCAGGTGGAAGCCTATGTGGACCTCACGACGGAAAGCACCCGCTGGCGGATCGGCGCGCAACAACGGAACTGGTACGAGTTCAGCGGGCTCAACGATCCCACCGACCGCTTCAATCCGCGGGATAATTCGGTGCTCGTGTATGCCCTGGAGGACGCGAAAATTCCGGAGACCGGCGTGGCCTGGAGTTGGTTTTACGCCGCCAACCACAGCACGACGGTGACCTACGTGCCGCTCAGCGGAGTCAACAAGTTCTCGCCCACCCTCGGCGGGTTCTACACGTTCCTGGGTTACGGCGGCGACGACGAGTCGGGGGAATCCGAATCCTCCAACCCCGACGCTAACTCCTCCAACAGCAAGTACGTGCTGGAGGTGGAGGGCCGCTTCGGCGGGTTCACCTACCTGTTCACCTACGTGGACGGATTGAACCCGCGGCCCGACATGGCCGCCGACGATTTCGAGATCGACCTGGAAGCCAATATCGATCGGGCGGTGAACGGCCGGCTGGAATACAACCGATACCATTCGCCCGCCTTCGATTTCACTTACGCCTTTTCCGAGTCGGCGATCGCCAAGCTGGACATGGTGTACTTCGAGACCCCGGACTCGGTGGACAGCGACGACCCGCTGATGCAAAACGACTGGTACGAGTATTACGTGGGCATCGAGCTGCACTTCGGCCGGACCCAGGCGGACCTCAACGCCGGCCAAAAGATCGTTCCGGGCGCCACGGAGACCGACGCGATCGACGACTTCGACGACCCGGTGGCGCGGCGCATCTATTTCCAGAACGCCCTGCTGGGTCAGCCCCGCGAAACCACCCACGTCCTGACCTTCAAGCTGCAGAGCCGCTTCGGCGAGGCGGAATGGCTGGGGTACAAGTTCGACGTGCTGCTGAACTGGAACGTGGACGGGGAGGTGGTGCGTTATCGCATCCGCCCCGAGATTGCTTTCTTCCTGGCGCCCGAGGACGCCCTGTACTTCCGCCTCCGGCCCGATTTCGACAAGAGCCGCGAAATCACCACGACCCGCTATTGGACGGAGCTGGTGCTGCAGTTCTAGCGGCGCGATGGAGGCGCCACTCGGGTTTCCGGCGGAGCGCGTCAGGAGCCCGCGGACACCGGATGCGGACGATGGTGGCCTTGGGCGCGCCATTCGCGGTTTCCCCGGGCGTGGCACCGTGCTAAAAACGCTCAGCGGCCCATTGCCGGCATTTCCGCCCGGATTGTAACCTTGCCCATCCCTGCGCTTCCCGCAGTCCCGTAATGGAAAGCCCTAAAACCGTTTCCGCGGCCACCGAGGCCCGCACCCCATCCCCCGGCCGGCCGCTCCTGCTCCGGAACGTGGCGGTGGGCTTCCCCGCCGCGCGGGTACTGAGCGGCGTGACCCTGGAATGGAGGCCCGGAGAGTGCTGGCTGCTGCAGGGGCCCAACGGATCGGGCAAGACGACCCTGTTGCGCACCGTGGCGGGTTTGCTGCCTCTTCTGGGTGGAAAGATCGATATTCCGCACGGCATGGGGTTGGCCTACGTCCCCGCCGAGACGGCGATGAACACCCCCCTGCCCCTGCGGCTGGACGAGGTGGTGCTCATGGGCGCCTACCGGCTCCAGTCGCAGGGGGTGCGCTACCGCGCCACCCTGCGGGCACGGGCACGCGAGCTGCTCGGCGATTCGGGCCTGTGGGAAAAGCGCGCCCAGGCCTTCTCGCGCTCCTCGAGCGGCGAAAAGCAGCGCACCCTCCTGGCCCGGGCACTGATGAGCTCGCCGCACCTGTTGCTGATGGACGAACCCACCACCAATCTCGACCGGGACAGCCTGGGCTATTTCATGGACGTGTTGCGCGTGCTGCGGGAGCAAGGCATGGGCATGGTCATCGCGACCCACGCCCACCAGCAGTTCAGCACGCTCAGCCCCCGGCTGCTGGATATCCGGGACGGCCGGGTGCTGGAGGCCTAAGGCACGATGGACGGCTTGGGCCTTCAGGAGGGACTGGACAACCTGATCGGCTACCCCATGCTGTGGCGGGTGCTGCTCAATTCCGCGGTGATCGCGCTGATCGCCGCCTGGCTGGGCGTGCAAATCCTCGCCCGGGGGATCGTCTTCCTCGGCCTCACCATCGCCCAGGGCGCGGCGGCGGGGATGACCCTGGCCTTCTGGCTGCGCTTTTACTCGCTGCTGGGCAGCGTCGCGTTCGTCCTGG
The DNA here is from genome assembly GCA_027296185.1 of SAR324 cluster bacterium. Lineage (GTDB taxonomy): Bacteria > SAR324 > SAR324 > SAR324 > JACQKK01 > JAPUJL01. The sequence continues at coordinate 6,600 of JAPUJL010000176.1, forward strand.
CCACCGCGCTGACCCTGGGCAGCCCCCGCTTTCACCAGCGCGAGGGGGCGGAGGAGGGCAAGATCGCCGTGCTCTACACCACTTTCCTGGCTCTGGGGGCGCTGTTCCTGGTGCTCAACCCACATGGCGAGGGGCGCATGCTGCGGATTTTCTATGGCAACGTGCTGACCATCGACCTGACCGAAAGCGTGGTACTGTGGGCCGCCGCGGCGGGTTTGGTGGGTTTTCAGCTTTGGCGATGGAAGGGATTTCTCTGGCTGTCCGCCGACCCGCGCACGGCGGCGGCGTTCGGCGTTCCGTTCCGGCCGTACAACCTGATGTTCTTCATTTTGCTCGGGCTGGGGCTGGCGCTGCTGCTCCACTTCGCAGGGCTGGTGGTGCCGCTGGCGTTGATGATCGTCCCCGCCTATACCGCCTTCCACGCCGTGACCGGAATGAAGCGGGTGATGGGGGTCGCGTTGGCCCTCGCCGTCGTGCCCATGCTGCTGGCGGTCATGGCGGGGCTCGCCTTCGCCCCGGACTATCCCCTGGGGAGTATGATCGCCATCGGGACCTTGGCGCTGAGCCTGGCGTTCTACCTGGCCATCAAGGCGGCGGAGAGTTGGCGCCGGATGCGCGGCCCGGCTCCCGCACGGTGATCCGGCCTCACGAATTCATAATGAAACCGAACCGAATGAAACGCCTGCTCCTGGTCACGTTGGCCGTTACTTGCTGCGCGGCGCCCCTGCTGGCCCAGCGGAGTTCGCAGACCTATGGCAGCCTGTTCAACCCCGATTTCCGCGTCGAGGGCAATTTCGTCGGCGGCTTTACCGACGATCCTGAACGCTTCAACGAGGAGTCCAACCGCTTCTCCATATCCGAGGCCGGGGTGGCCCTGCGCTCCTTCGTCGATCCGACCCTGCAGTTCGACCTGGAAATATCCGGCGGCGAGGGGCTGGAGGGC
>JAPUJL010000177.1 GCA_027296185.1 SAR324 cluster bacterium
TGGGGGGCGCCTCGCGGTGATATTCGGCGCCAAGAATTTCCACACACGCGCCGCGTGCGAGACCCACCGGGCCACGTACCGCGTTCGGTTCACCGGTCGATTCGGTCCGGCTTTCTGCAGCCGGAGACTGCCCGGCATACTGACCTTCGGAGCGCAACGGCGCTATGTCACTCTCGACTGCAAGGGCGTGGACGATCCTGCCGGGTTCCGGGTCTCCTTTGTCGATACGAAACCGATGCGGCTGTTCCGCAGCGGACGGGACGCCGCCCGGGAGGAGCGGCGCTAGGCACCGCACCTCGCGATCCGAAACCCCGCGCCCCTCGAACCGATGACACGTGCGACTGTAAAATCGGCGCCCCGCTTCCGGCGGCCAAGAGGGCTCCCGGCCTGGTTCGCCACGATCGGAATGGTGGCCGCGATGGCGGCGGGGCTGGTGGGGTGCAGTCAAACCGAATCGCCGCTGGGTACCCAGATCCCCGCGCGCCTGCTCTATTTCGAGGCGATGGAACTGGAGGATCAGGGGCTGTACAGCGAGGCCGCGACCCGGCTCGAGACTCTGGTCGCGGAAAATCCCGGGACGCGGCTGGGCACGTTTTCCTACCTGAAGCTGGCCGAAATTTACTCCGCACAGGACAAATGGCCCGAGGCGGATACCAATTACCGGCAGTTCCTGATCCTCAATTCCAACAGCCACCTCACGCCTTACGTGCTGTACAAACTGATGGTCGCCAATTACGAGTTGGGGTTGACCGGGCTCTTCTTCCCCACTCGTGAGGTGGACCGGGACATGGAGCCCAACCGGCGGCTCGAGTTGGAGTTCAAGCGGTTCTTCCTGCTTTATCCCAACAGCATCTACCTGGATGAGGTGCGGCCGTTCTATCGCAAGGCGCGGGAGCTATTGGCGGCCTACGAGTTGTTGGTGGGGGATTTCTACTTCGACCGGGAGATGTTCCATTCCGCCATCGGCCGTTACCTGTACCTGCTGCGCAACTTCCCCGAGTACCCCAATACCCGGCTGGTGCTGGAAAAGCTGATCGACGCGTACCGGAACAACCGGCAGATCGACTTCGCCGACGAGATGGAGCGCATCTATCGGCTGCGCTACATCGGACGCGGGGGTGGCGATTCGGCAACGGACGCCGTTGCGGAAGCGAGCGCCACGGAATCGGAATCCCTCCCATAGCGGTGGCGGCCTGCTTTCGATGACTCGGGTGGAAGAGGATTGGCTGGCACTCACGCTGGTCAAAGGGGTGGGCCAGAAAACCATCCGCTCCCTACTGGACCGCTTCGGGGGAATCGGTCCGCTCCTGGATGCCGGCGCGTCCGCCATCTCCGGCGCCGCCGGCGTGTCCGCCGAGTTGGCGGCGCGCATCGCCGACGCCCGCGATGTTCAGGCCTTCGCCATGGAACGGCGGCTGATCGAGCAACACGGCGTCCGGCTGTTGTGCCTGGACGACGAGGATTATCCCCCGCTGCTTCGCCAGATCCACGTGCCGCCGCCCATCCTCTATTGCCGGGGGGAGGTGCCGCTTCCGGAAGGGTTGTATCTCGCGGTGGTGGGCACCCGGCGCCAAAGCCGCTACGGAGAGCGGGCTGCGCGGCGCCTGATCGAGCAACTGGCCTCGGCCGTGCCGGATCTGGTCGTGGTGAGCGGCATGGCCCGGGGTGCAGACACCACCGCGCATCTGCGGGCGCTGGAGATGGGGCTGAAAACCGTTGCGGTGCTCGCCGGAGGGCTGACCGACGTCTACCCGCCGGAGAACCGGGAGTTGGCCGATCGGATCGCGGGACAAGGCACGCTGTTGACCGAATTTCACATGAACCAACCGCCCCTGGGCAAACACTTTCCCATCCGGAACCGGATCATCAGCGGCCTTTCCCGAGGCTTGCTGGTCACCGAGGCGGGCGAGAAGAGCGGAGCCCTGATCACCGCCGGGTTCGCTCTCAACCACGGGCGGGAGGTCTTCGCCGTGCCGGGAAATATCGACCAGCCGGGGCACGAGGGCACCAATCGCCTCATTCAGCGGGGCCAGGCCAAGCTGGTGCGCCATGCCTCGGACATCCTGGAGGAGTTGGAACTGGCCCATCCGCCCCGCCCGGTGCAATTGGACTGGCTCGAGGGATCGGCCCCAGCGGCGCAGAACGTGCAGTACAGCGAGGAGCAAACGCGTGTCCTGGCCTGCCTTCAGGAGGGCCCCCTGCATCCCGACGATCTCTCGGAGGTGGCGGAACTACCGGTGGAAAAGCTCCTGGGCATTCTGTTGGAGCTTGAACTTTCCGGAGAAATTTGCCAGACCGCAAACAACCTGTATGCTATTTTGTAAATGAGCCATGGGCGCAGCGCCGCAGCCCTGGGCCATTTGCCGTTGAACGACATCGCTTCGCAGCATCGAGGAGCCGGCCCCATGCCGAAATCGCTGGTCATCGTGGAATCGCCGACCAAGGCGCGTACCATCGCGAAATTCCTTGGACCGGACTACGTGGTCGAGTCCAGCATCGGGCACGTGCGCGATCTTCCCGACTCGGCCGAGGAAATTCCCCCGGAGTATAAGAAGCAGCCCTGGTCGCGGCTCGGCATCGACATCGAGCACGGCTTCCGGCCCCTGTATGTCGTCTCTAACGAAAAGAAGAAGCAGATCAGTAAGTTGAAGTCTCTGCTAAAATCGGCGGATGCGCTCTACCTGGCCACCGACGAGGACCGGGAGGGGGAATCGATCAGTTGGCACCTGAAGGAGGTGCTCCAGCCCAAGGTGCCCACCCAGCGGTTGGTCTTCCACGAGATCACCAAGGAGGCGATCCAGAAGGCGCTGCAATCCACGC
>JAPUJL010000178.1 GCA_027296185.1 SAR324 cluster bacterium
CGGGAGGAAGCGCCGGAGGCCACGGTGAAGCGGCTGGAGCGCTGGGCGGCGGAAGTGTTGTAGTGTCCTGGCTGTAGGTTTCTGGCTGTCGTGTTTGGAAAATGGGGGGGCGCCCGCCACCGGAAGCGGTGGGCCGAGCCAATGGCGCGAGTGGAATGAACGGCACCGATTGTAAATTCTTCGTCGGACAGGTGGTGCAACACAGGCTGTTCGACTACCGGGGCGTCGTCTTCGACGTGGATCCCGTGTTCGCCGCGACGGAGGAATGGTACGAGCAGGTCGCTCGCTCCCGCCCGCCGAAGGACGAGCCGTGGTACCACGTATTGGTGGGCGGCGCCTCGCACATCACCTATGTGGCCGAGCGGAACCTGGAGCCCGATCCGTCGGGCCAGCCCGTGTCACACCCGGCGGTCGAGGAATTGTTCTCCGAGTTTCGGGATGGCTATTATGTCCAGAAAACCCCCGCCCAATAATCGCACCGGCGATTCGCCCGGAGACGCGGGTGGGCGCGGCACCGCATGACGGGGCCGGACCAGACCGGGCGCGGAGGGCGCCGGGGCGGGGGCGCCGCACCGACTTCACCGGCCATGCCGGTGCCGGAGCGCTGAACGGGAAGGAGCAAGAGCGGCGATGGAACATTACGATGTATGTGTGATCGGAGGGGGACCCTCCGGCTACGCCGCGGCCATGCGCGCGGTCGACTTCGGCAAGAAGGTGCTCCTCATCGAACGTCACCAGATCGGCGGCGCAGGCATCTACGATGGCGCGCTGTCCTCCAAGGCGTTTTGGGAAATCTCCCGCGAGATCGCGCTGACCCGGAAGATGTTCCTGCGCCACGGGCTGAAGCCCCACGAGATTCCCTTCAGCTATGTCGCCGCAGAGGTGCAGGACGCCGTGCGCGAGCGCAGCGAACAGTTGGTGAGGCACATGGAGTTGGTGCGGGAAGAGCAGGGCAACACCTTCCACCATGCAAAGGGTCACGGCAAATTAACCGGCCTGAACGAGGTGGAGGTGCAGGGCGAGAAAGAGACGTTCAGGGTGCAGACGGACAACATCCTGCTCGCCACGGGCAGCCGCCCGCGCATCCTGCCCCACATCCCGGTGGACGAGAAGATCATCCTGACCAGCGACGGCATCAGTTCCCTGACAGACTATCCCAAGAGCATCGTCGTGCTCGGCGCGGGGGTGATCGGCTGCGAATTCGCCACGATATTCTCCAACTTCGGGAACACCAAGGTCTACCTGATCGACAAGGAGCCGCGCATCCTGCCCTTCGAAGACGAGGATGTAGCGCAGGTCATCGAGCGGAATCTGGAAGCCAACGGGGTCACCATCCACCACAAGTCGCAGCTCAAGAGCATGGGCATCGCCGGCGGTGAGGTGGAATACGTCGTCGCCTACGAGGACGGGCGCGAGGAGACCTTCCACGTGGAGAAGGGGCTGATCTCGGTGGGACGTGTGCCCAACTGGGAGGATATGGGGCTGAAGGAGGTCGGGGTCGAGCTGACCCCCGCCGGCCACCTGGTCAACGAGGATAGCCGCTCCAACATCCACAACATCTACGGCATCGGCGACCTCACCGCCGATATCGCCCTGGTCAATGTCGGAGAGCTGGAGGGGCGGCACGCCATCGAGAAGATCTACGGCAAGCCGCGCCGGCCCCTGCTCTACGAGAACATCTCCACGATCATGTTCCTGGAGCCGGAAACGGCGGGGGTGGGCATGAACGAGCAACAGGCGCAGAAGGCGGGGCTCTCCTATCAGGCCGCGATCTACGACTATGCCTGCATTCCGCGCGCCATGGCCATGCGGCGCACGCAGGGCTTCTTCAAGATCCTCGTTACCGATGACGACGAGAAGAAGATCCTCGGCATGCGCGCCGTGGGCGAGCACGCCTCGAGCGCCATTCAGGCGGTGGCCCTGCTGATCTCCATGGACAAGGGCATCGAGGAGTTGGCCGAGCTGATCCATCCTCACCCCTCGATCATCGAGGGCATTCAGGAGTGCGTGCGGATGCTCCTCGGCAAATCCGTCTTCAAGCCCTCGGTGTTCGGCGAGTACCTGATTTTCCGCCGCTTCCGCGACGGCCGGTACGTGGAGAACGCCCGTACCTGACCGGCCGCGCCTGACCGGTGGCCCTCCCGCCACCCAGGCGGGCGGCATCGCCCGGCAATCCGGATCGACCCCATGCGCTCGTTGACCACCGACATCGTTGTGGAATGGGAGGATTGCGATCCCGCGGGCCTGGTGTTCTATCCGCGGTTTCTCTCCTACTTCGACCGGGGCTCCTGGAACCTGTGGCACGCCATCGGCCTGGACCTCCCGGCCATGAAGGCCCTGGGCGCCTTCGGCTTCCCCGCACTGGAGGCCAAGGCGACGTTCCATTATCCCTGCCGGTTCAGGGATCGCCTGCGGATCGTGAGTGAAGTGGCGGAGATCAACTCGAAGACCGTGCGGGTGGATCACACCATCTACAACGGGGAGCAGGAGGCGGTGACCGGTTACGAGGTGCGCTTCTGGGGGGTGGGCCATCCCGCAGACCCGCAGGGGGTCAGGGCGGGCGTCATTCCCGACGAAGTCCTGAAGATGCTGAAGTAGGCGGGATCGATTGACCGCGCCGCCGGGAACGCCGAGAGACCGGGGCGGATCACGACGCTTTTACCGAGACGCTTCCCGCGCGCATCCGGGGTGGCGGTACGGGCTTGCCCAAATCCCGCAAAGCTGCGATGTGCTCGCTGACCGCCACCTGGGCGTTCTCGCGGAGTTCGTCCAGGGTAGCGCCCCAGGTGGTACAGCCGGGCAGATCGGGAAAGAAGGCGCTGTAGGAGGTACCCCGATCGTCCTCGGCGGGCTCGATGATCATCGTATACTCAAGATCCATTATCGATCCTCCAGCCTCGCGGTCTTTTCGATGGAGCGCAAAGTACCCGACGGAATATCCCGATTGTGCCACGGCAAGGTGACGATTTCATCGAAATCGTCATGGGAGTAAATGCGGTGGCTACCCCTGCCTCGGCCCGGCACTCGCCACCAACCCGCAGCGAGCAGTTTTCTTTCAAGTTCCCTCGGCTTCATGAAGCGAACGCAACGTGTACCCGGTGAATTCCGTTCGCGCCGCCCCTACTTCGCCAAATCCGGCAGCCAAGTGGCCAGCACGGGGAAGAGCACCAGCAGCACCAGGACGATCAGCTCCAGGACGATGAAGGGCATCGCGGCGAGGTAGATCTGCTGGATGGTCGTATTGCGCGGGGCGACGCCCT
>JAPUJL010000179.1 GCA_027296185.1 SAR324 cluster bacterium
CCCACGGCCTTGCCCTTGCATTCATATCACCGTATAATTCTTCGGTGATATGATCGATACGGCCAACGCACTCAAGCTATTGGGGGACGAGACGCGGCTGCGCATCCTGCGGCTGGTGGCTCGCGAACCGCTGAACGTGAGCGAGCTGACCTCGATTCTCGGCCTGGCCCAGTCCGGGATTTCCCGCCATCTGGGCCTGCTGCGCAAGACGGGACTCCTCGAGGAGCGGCGGGAAGGGGTGTGGAGCTACTACCAGGTCTCCTCCGCCTCCTCGATTCCCGCCCTGGCCGAAGGCGACGGGTCGCCCATGGCCCCGGCGGGCGCGGGCGGAGCTGTCCCGGAGCGGGGCGGCGACACGGCCGATCCGGAAATCCTGGAAGTCTGGAACTTCGTCAAGTCCCGCTTCGGCAGCCTGGGCGATCCCAACCACGACCTGGTGCGGCTGGCCGAGGTGCTCCGCCAGCGGGAAAACTACGGCGGGGGGCTCAACGAGAAGCTGCTGGAGCCGGGGCAATCCTGGTTCGCCTGGTCCCGGGCGCTGCATTTCCTGCTGCCCTCCCTGAAGGCCATCGACCTGGGTTGTGGCGACGGTGCGATCACCGTGGAGATCGGCCGCTTCGCCCGCTCGGTGGTGGGGATCGACGCCAACCCCCGCGCCATTCAGGCGGCGCGCCGCCGGGCCGAACGGGAGCACCTGGACAACGTTATCTTCAAGGAAGATCGCATCGAATCCCTCGCCGAACCGGACGGCGAGTACGACCTGGCGGTCTTCTCGCAATCGCTCCACCACGTCGCCGACGTGGAGGGCGGACTGGCCCAGGCGGTGCGGGTGCTCAGGCCCGGCGGGCGGCTGATCCTGGTGGACCTGGCGCCCCACCGGGAGCGGTGGGTGATCGAAAAGCTGGGACACGTCCACCTGGGGTTCGCCCCGGAACGGCTGGAGGCCCTGCTGAAGGGCGCGGGGCTGGAGGGAGTGCAACTGGAACAGGTGCACCAGCGGCGGGGCGAAGCCTTCACGGTGATCGTCGCCAGCGGACTCGCCCCCGGCGGATGAGCGAAGGGGATTCCAACGCGGCCCGCGGCGGGCCCCCCGGAGACACCATGTCCACGTCCCGCGAACAGGAGCTGATCGACGCGCTGGAGCGGCGCATCCTGCTGATCGACGGCGCCACGGGCACCTACCTGCAGGCCCTGGAGCTCTCGGCGGAAGACTACGGCGGGCCGGAACTGGAGGGCTGCCACGAGCACCTGGCACTCACCCGCCCCGATGCGGTCACGGCCATGCACGAGGCGTATCTGGCGGCCGGGGCGGACATCATCGAGACCGACACCTTCGGTGGCACGCCCCTCGTGCTGGCCGAATACGGCCTGGCCGACCAGGCATTCGAGATCAACCGCCGCGCCACCGCGCTGGCCCGCGAGGCCGCCGACCGCGCCTCAACAGCGGAACGCCCCCGGTTCGTGGCCGGCTCCATGGGTCCCACCACCAAGGCCATTTCCGTCACGGGCGGCGTCACCTTCGAGGAGCTGGCGGAAAACTTTCGCGTCCAGGCCGCGGGGCTCATGGCCGGCGGCGCGGACTACCTGCTGGTCGAGACGGCCCAGGACACGCGTAACGTCAAGGCAGCGTGGGTGGGCATCCAGCAGCTCTTCGCGGAGGAGGGGCGCCGCATCCCCGTCGCGGTTTCGGGCACCATCGAGGCCATGGGCACCATGCTCGCCGGCCAGGGGGTTGAGGCGCTCAACACCAGCCTGGCCCATACCGACCTGCTCTACATTGGCCTAAATTGCGCCACCGGCCCGGCCTTCATGACCGATCATCTGCGCACCCTGGCGGCGCTGGCCCAGTTCCGGGTGGCGGTGGTGCCCAACGCCGGTCTGCCCGACGAGAACGGCGTCTACCTGGAAAACCCGGACATGATGGCGGGCGTGCTGGAGCGCTTCGTCGAGAACGATTGGGTGAACCTGATCGGCGGCTGCTGCGGCACGGAGCCCGCCCACATCGCCCGCTTCGCCGAGATCGTCCGCGATCGGCCGCCCCGCGCCCTCCCCGCCTACCGGCGGACGTTCGTCTCGGGAATCGACTTCCTGGAGGTGAGCGACGAGACCCGCCCCGTCATCGTGGGCGAGCGCACCAACTCGGTGGGCAGCCGGCTGTTTCGCCGCCTGATCGGCGAGGAGAAGTTCGAGGAGGCGACCGAGATCGCCCGGCGCCAGGTGCGCGGCGGCGCCCAGGTGATCGATATCAACCTGGCCAACCCGGACCGCGACGAGGTGCACGACATGCACGTGTTCATGGAGCAGGTGATCAACAAGGTGAAGGTGCCGCTGATGATCGACTCCACCGATGCCGCGGTGATCGAGGCAGCCCTGCCCTATTGCCAGGGCAAGAGCATCATCAACTCCATCAACCTGGAGGACGGCGAGGAGCGCTTCGAAGCGGTGGTGCCCCTGGCGAAGAAGTTCGGTGCGGCGCTCATCGTGGGCACCATCGACGAGGACCCGGTGCAGGGGATGGGCGTCACCCGGCAGCGGAAGCTGGAAATCGCCCGGCGCGCCTACGATTTGCTCACCGGAAAATACGGCGTGCCGCCCACCGACCTCATCTTCGATCCCCTGGTCTTTCCCTGCGCCACCGGAGACGAGCAGTACGTGGGCTCGGCGGTGGAAACCATCGAGGGCGTGCGCCTGATCAAGGAGGCGCTGCCCCTCTGCAAGACCGTGCTGGGCATCAGCAACGTCTCCTTCGGCCTGCCGCCGGCGGGGCGGGAGGTGCTGAACGCCGTGTTCCTCTACCACAGCGTCCAGGCCGGGCTGGACATGGCCATCGTCAACGCGGAAAAGCTGGAGCGCTACGCCGCCATCCCCGAGGCCGAGCGCCTGCTGGCCGAGGACTTGCTGTTCGACCGCGGCGACGATCCGATCGCCGCCTTCGCCAATCACTTCCGCGACCGCCCCCCCACCGCCGGCAAGGACGAGCTGGCCGCCATGCCCCTGGACGAGCGGCTGGCCCACTGCGTGATCACCGGCTCCAAGGAAGGGCTGATCGACGATCTGGAGCGGGCGCGGGAATCCGGCGCGCCCCTGGACATTATCAACGGCCCCCTGATGGCGGGCATGGCGGAGGTGGGACGGCTGTTCAACGACAACAAGTTGATCGTCGCAGAGGTGCTGCAGAGCGCCGAGGTGATGAAGGCCGCCGTGAGCCATCTGGAGCAGTTCATGGAGACCAACGAAACCCACCACCAGGGCTCCATGCTGCTGGCCACGGTCAAGGGCGACGTCCACGATATCGGCAAGAACCTGGTGGACATCATCCTCACCAACAACGGCTACAAGGTGGTCAACCTGGGCATCAAGATTCCGCCGGAGCGCCTCATCGAGGCCTTCCACGAGCACCGGCCGGATTTCATCGGGCTCTCCGGGCTGCTGGTCAAATCGGCGCAACAGATGGTCGCCACCGCCGAGGACCTGCGGCTGGCGGGGGTGGACTGTCCGATCCTGGTGGGCGGGGCGGCCCTGACCCCCGGCTTCGCCCGCAAGCGCATCGCCCCGGCTTACGGGGGCCTGGTGGCCTATGCCCGCGACGCCATGCACGGGCTGGAGCTGGCCGGGCGGGTGATGGACCCCGCGCAACGGGAGGCCTTGCAGCAGGAAAGCGCCGCCGAGGCCGCCGCGGAAGCGCCAGCACCGAAGCAACCGGCCGCGGAGGCGCCGGCCGTGCGCTCGAGCCGCATCCGGGTGGACCTGCGAATCCCCGACGTGCCCGACCTGGAGCGGCACCTGCTGCACACCCTGAACCTGGACGAAGTCTGGGCCTACCTCAATCCGCAGATGCTCTACGGCAAGCACCTGGGCTTGCGCGGCAACGCCCGGCGCCTGCTCGAGGCGGGCGATGGCAAAGCCCTGGAGCTGCAACGGACCTTCGAGCGCGTGATGGCCGACTGCCGCAACGGCACCATGACCGCCCGTGCGCTGTGGCAATTCTTCCCCGCCGTGGGGGAAGGGAACGCGCTGACCCTGTTCGACGCGGCGGGCAAGCGCCCCCTGGAAACCTTCCAG
>JAPUJL010000018.1 GCA_027296185.1 SAR324 cluster bacterium
ATGCGTTGTCTCTATTCCCGGTTATCGGTAGAGAACCGGAAAACTTGAGCGGCCCCGATCCCCATCGAACGCCCCATCGCCCTCCGGACGGATGCGGCAGCAAAGGGCGCTCTCCCGGCGATCCGCGGCGCCGCCGCGGGAAGGAACCCTGGCAGCGGGCACTCCCGGACCCGGCGAGGCGGGGCTTGACGACTTCCCGGCGTGGACTTAAGGTGGGGAGCCTTCGTGCGCCTGTCCGGCTTGCGGAAGGGCACGGAAGAAGGCCGCCACGAACCCGTTCACTCCGCGTCAACCCCGGCTTTTCAGGTACGGTACCGGTTCATGCTCACCGCCATCAGGAACCACGCCCAGTCCTGGTTCATCAAAGTCCTGCTGGGCATCATCGTGCTCACGTTCGTGGTCTCCTTCGGGATCGGAACGTTCTCCGGCACCAAGGAGGTGCTGGTGCGGCTCGGGAATCACGAGATCCTCGTTTCCGACTTCACCCGGCAGTACCAGAACGCGCTGGAGAACCTGCGGCAGCAGTACCCCGACAACGCCGATACCATCGCCGAGCAGACGAATTTGCGGCCGCAGATCTACAACCAAATGGTGAACCGCTACCTGATGCTCAAGGAGGCCCGGGCCCAGGGCTTCGCCGTCACCAAGGACGAGCTGCAGAACGCGATCCGCGCCCAGAGCATGTTCCACGTCGACGGGAACTTCGACTTCAACGCCTACCGAACCATCCTCAGCCGGAACGACTTCACGCCGGAGAGTTACGAGGCGCGGATGGACAGCGACCTCCTGCTGGGCAAGTACGAGCGCAACCTGCTCTCCGGGGTCACGGTGAGCAAATCTGAGGTGGAGCAGCGCTACCGCATGGAGAACGAGGAGGTCACGCTGGATTACGTTTTCGTCGATCCCGAGCGATTCGCCCCCGGCGTCCAGGTCACCTCGGAGGAGGAACGGGCCTACTATGAGGAAAACACGGCGCGCTTCATGAACCCGGGGCAATTCCGAGTGCGCTACCTGGTGCTGAGCCTGGAGCACTTGCTGGAACGGGTGAAACTTCCCAAGCGGGCCACCAAACGCTACTACGAGCGCCACCGGGAAGAGGAATTCTCGACCGCGACGCGGATACGGGCCAGCCACATCCTGAAGCGGATCGATCCCGCCGCGCCGGACGAGGACAAACAGGCCATCCGCGCCGAAATGGAGGAGATCCTGGCCAAGGCACGGGCGGGAGAAGACTTCGCCGCATTGGCCAAGGCGCACTCGGAGGATCTGACCAAGGACAAGGGCGGCGATCTGGGCTTCTTCCGCCAAGGCGATATGGTGCCCGCCTTCGAGGACGCGGCGTTCGCCCTCGACGTGGGCGGCATCAGCGATATCGTCTCTTCGCCGTTCGGGTTGCACATCGTCCGGGTCACCGCCATCGAACCCGGCGAGCAGCAACCCTTCGAGGCGGTACAGGCGCAAATCGTCGAGCGGCTGATGGAAGAGCGCGCCCAGCACAAGCTCGATCTGGAGGCGGAGCGCCTGCCTCAGCGCATTCAGCGGGACGGGATGGAAGCCGTCGCCGCCAACCTGGCGGTGGACATCCGCGAGAGCGGTTGGTTCGACGGCACGGGCGCCCTGGACGGCCTCGGCCCCTCCCTGGAACTTTACAGCCAGATGCTCACCCTGGAAGTGGAAGATTCGGGTGTGTGGGAGCGCAACCCGGTGTTGGGTCACGTGTTCTATCAGGTCACGGACAAGCGCGAGCCCATGCCTCGGGCCTTCGAGGAGGTGCAGCGAAAGGTGCGCGGCCTGCTGCTGGCGCGGAAACGGATCGAGGCGGCTGCCACCGCGGCCGAAGAGGCCTTCGAGGAACTGAAGGCACCGGGTGGGCTGGAAGCCATCGCCGAAGGGCACGGGGTGCCGGTGCTCAACGCCACGATCAGCGCATCGAAGAATACCGTGCCGGGGATTGGACCCAACCCGGATTTCTTCCGCACCGGCTTTTCGCTCACCGAGGAGGCGCCATACGGGCTCAGCACTTCCCAGGGCAAGAGTTACCTCGTGCGGCTGGAATCCCGCGCCATCCCCGAGCGGCAGGACATGGAGTCGTTGAAACGGCAACTGCACTCCCGCCTCAAGTCGGAGTGGGACCAGTACTTCCTCCGGAAGGAATACGAGCGGCTCAAGTCGCTCGTGGAAATCGAAGTCGTGGCGCCGGAGTACATCGCCGGAGTGTGAACCCGGCGCGGGCGGGAGGCGCGGGCGGTTTCACGCCAGGCGGCCTGCCGCGCGATGCCCGCTGGATGGATAAACAATAGCCCGGGCGCCCCCGCCGCCCAATCGAGCGGTCATGTCGTATCAGTATCCGATCCTGATCGCGCTGATGATCCAGCGGCTGTGGGAGCTTTACGTATCGCGGAAGCGGCTTGCGGAAGACGTGGAGCACCAGTCGGCCCGCCTGCTCGCGGAGCCCAAGTTCCCCGCCATGGTCGCGATGCACGTGGGATGGTTCGCCGGGTGCTGGCTGGAGGTGCTGTCGGCACGCCCGCCCTTCGTCGCCTGGCTCGTGATTCCCATGCTGGCGGTATGGGGCGGATCGGTGGCCCTGCGGCTGTGGATGATGCTCGCCCTGGGGCGGCTGTGGAACGTGCGCCTGATCGAACGGGACGAGCAACCGGTCGTGGTGAGCGGGCCGTACCGCTTCATCCGACACCCCAACTATCTGGCCGTGATCGCGGAGATCACGGCGGTGCCGCTGCTGCTGGGGGCGTACTGGACGGCACTGGCCGCCACGCTCGCCAACGCGGCGGTGCTGTGGTTCCGCATCCGCGACGAGGAGGCCTATCTGTTTTCCGTCGACGAATACGCAGAGGCCTTCACGGACAAAAAGCGGCTCATCCCGCGGCTGTTTTGATTCGAGGGATTTTTGTTTGAAGGACCGGAGTCCCAAGGGTAAGACTGAGTAGAACCGAAGCTAACCGGTTACCTCACGAGAAAGCGCTATGTTGAAGAAAATATTCGCCCTGAGCGGGTTGAAGGTCGCTTTGCTGATCACGCTGATCATCCTCGGGACGTTCATGTGGAACTCGCTGTTTCCCACGGGAAGCTTCCTCAGCCTGATGGACAAGAAGTGGGTCGACTTCATCATGAAGGGCCGGGACACCCAGCCCCATAGCGAGGACGTGGTGATCGCCGTGGTCGACACCCTCAGCGTGGACCGGTACGGCAAGTGGCCCTGGCCGCGGGAACGCTTCGCGCAGCTCGTGGACGCGATGAACGAGTACTACCACGTCGGCACGATCGGCTGGGATATCGTGTTCTCGGAAGTGGACGAGACACCCGCCAAGGTCATGGAGGTGACCAACGACTACAAGCGCCGAATGGAGGCCCTCGGTCTCAATGGTTCCGGCCGGGCCCAGCGGCTGGTGCGATACATGGATGAGACCATGACCCAACTGGATGGCGACGCGAAGTTTGGGAAAACCCTCGGCAAGACGCCCAACTCCGTGATCGGATACTTCTTCTTCGCCGAAGGCGAAACCGAGCACCTGACCGAAGCCGAACTGGCCGAATCGGAGCGGCGCGTCGGGGGCTCCGAAGTCCAGTTGGTGATCAATACTCCGGGCCGGCTCCCGGTGGGCAACGCCGTCGAATCGAACATCGAGAAGATTTACCGCGGCGGGCACCTCTCCGGTCACTTCAACATGACCCCGGACTTCGAGGACGGCACGGTACGGCGGGTGCATCTGCTGATCCGGTACCGGGACAAGATCTACCCTTCTCTGGACCTCCAGATGCTGCGGCACCACTTCGGCAGTCCGTCACTGACCGTCATCGCCGACCAGGAAACCGGGGACGTCCTGGAAATCCGCATCGGCGACAATATGGCCATTCAGACGAACACCGACGGCTCGATGATGATCAACTACAAGGGTCCCGTCCGAACCTTCCCCCACTACTCGATCTACGACATCATCGAGCGCAACATCCCCAAGGATGCGCTGGAAGGAAAGATCCTCCTCGTGGGCGCCACGGAGGTGGGCATCTTCGATCTGCGGACCACTCCGGTCGGTGTCAACTTTCCCGGGGTGGAGGTGCACGCCAACGTGCTGGATAACCTGCTGACGAACTCCTATTTCAAGTATCACGACTATCTCCAGGGAATCACGGCGCTGTTGATCCTGGGCATCGGCATCCTGCTCGGGGTGACCCTCCCCCACCTGAAGCACATCTACGGGACGGTGCTGGCCATCGTTATCGTCGTCGGGTACGTCTTCGCCCACTACTACATGGTGACGGAACTGCTGACGTGGACCTCGCTCGTCTACATCGTGCTCGTCACGGTGACCGTCTGGGGCGGTGTGACCTTGTTCCGCTTCCTGGTGTCCGATCGCGATCAGCGCTTCATCAAGGGCGCGTTCCGCCACTATCTCTCCGCCGAAGTGGTCGAGCAACTCGCCGACAACCCCGATATGCTGAAGCTGGGAGGCGAACGGAGGGTGATGACCGCCTTCTTCTCGGACGTCCAGAGCTTCTCCAGCCTCTCCGAGAAGCTCACCCCGGAACAGTTGGTGCGCTTGCTCAACGTCTACCTGACCAACATGAGCAACATCATCATGCGTTACGGCGGCACCGTGGATAAGTACGAGGGCGACGCCATCATCGCCTTCTTCGGCGCGCCGGTGTCCTACGACGATCACGCCACCCGCTCCGTTCTGGTGACGCTGGAGTGTCACCGCCGGCTCGCCGAACTCAACGCGGAGTGGTACGAGAGCGGCCTCTACAAATCCTGGGTGGAGGCGGTGGGACCGAAGCTGAAGCACCGCATCGGGCTGAACACCGGGGAGATGGTGGTGGGCAACATGGGGTCGGAAAACCGGTTCGACTACACCATGATGGGCAACTCGGTGAACCTGGCCGCGCGGCTGGAGGGGGCCAACAAGAACTACGGCACCTTCACCTGTGTCAGCGAATACACCTACGAGCCCGCCAAGGAAGCCGTGATCGGCCGGGAGATAGACCTGATCCGCGTGATCGGGATACAGACGCCGGTGCGCATCTACGAGGTCTTGGCGCGCAAGGGCGAGCTCAACGACCAGCAAATGAAGGGGATCGCCATCTTCGAGAAGGGCCTGCAGCTTTACCGGCAGCAGCATTGGGATGAGTCGATCAAGCACTTCACCGCGGTGCAGAAAGTCTTCCCGGACGACCCGCCCTCGCTAACCTTCATCCGGCGCTGCCAGGAATACAAGGCTGCGGCCCAGAACCCGGCGACCGCCCTCCCGGCCGACTGGGACGGCGTGTTCGAGGCGGCCTCCAAGTAGCGCCGCCGCTGACCATAAGCGGGAAGACCGAATCTACGAGGTGGCGGCCCGCGCCGCCTCGTAGCGTTCCTGACCGGCAGGGGTCGGATAGGGGTTGCCCAGGCAAGCGAGGCAGAGGTTTTCCCGCGGCAGGCCGATCGCCCGCACCAGCCGATCCATCGACAGATAGACCAGACTGTCGGCGCCGAGCCGAGCCGCCATGCGCTCCAGCACCGGCGGCGGGACGTCGCCGTTGCGCGATCCATTGAGGAAGGGCGGAGCGAACAGCTCGCTCACGGTGGGAATGTCGATGCCGTAGAAGCAGGGCCCCATGACGGGCGGGCCGCCGATGCGCACGTGCACCTCCCGCGCGCGGCCCCGCTCCCGGAGTTCCGAAACGAC
>JAPUJL010000180.1 GCA_027296185.1 SAR324 cluster bacterium
ACCAGCGCCAACGAGTCGGAACTGAGCAGTTGTTCGCAGACCGGCGATTGTGTGCCGGGTGGCGACTTCAATGTGGCCATCGCGTTGAATCACGGCCATACGGTGACCCTGACCCAGGCCGAGGTCGATGCCGGCGCCGAGATCCCGGCCGTCGTCACGGACAACGGCACTCACGACCATACGGTGACGCTGACGGCCGCCATGCTCGCGGACGTTGCCGGCGGAATGAGGCTCCACGTCCAGAGCGCCGCCGCCGCGGACGGCCATTCCCACTGCATCACGGTCAATTGTTCCGTCACTTCGAGCGGCGGCGGGGGCGGGTACAACCAGGCGTAGGGGCTCCGTCCGTCCGGCGCTTTCGGCAGACTCGGGACAGGCGGGAGCACGGCTGCGCGATTTCAGCAGCCGACGGGCGCCTGAATGCCGCGTCCCCGAGGAGATCCGGTAAAGCGGGATCGTCTCGCCTGCCCTGAGCGGAGTCGAGGGGAAGGACGCGGCGCCTCGCCCAGCCATACCCCCCACTCCATTCGCTTGCAAAGGGGTGTAGGCGCCCCTACACTGGGATGTTGTCCAGCCCGCGGCCAATTTCCGGCGACGACCGCCGCCCGCCCGCTCCCCGCACCCGCCGCCCGTCATGGATGCGCCTCCCGATTCCCCCGTGCTGCAGCAGCTCCGCCACCGGTTCCTGATCGAGGAGCCGAGCCGGGTCACCGAATGGCTGTGGGAAGAGCACGGTCAGACGGCGGCGTTCCTGCTCAACTGGATGGGGGACGTGACCCTGCTCACCGCATATCTGGCCCCGCTGCCCACGCTGCAGCAGGCGGACATCCTCTACCGCATCGCCTCGCTGGATCCGTCCCGGCCCCTCTCGCCGCTGCAGGAGGACATTCTGGTGGAATCCCTGCGGCGGATTTCCGCCTACGTGCGGGAGGCGGGCGAGGAGCTGATCCCGGACGATCCGCCGCCCCTGCGCGGAGAGCGGCTCTACCGGGCGTTTCTGGAGACCCTGAACGAGGAGGAGAGCCGGAACCTGGCCGAGCAAATGGCCGAGGTCGATCCGGTGCTGGCGCGGCTGAGTGCCGGGCTGGTGCCCGCGCAGCCGTCGGAAGACGGCGCGATCGGCGAGGGGCGCACATTCCACGGGTTGTTGAACACCTACAGCGACCTGCTGGGCCACGTGCTGTCCAGCTACCACTTCGGCAACACGGTGGTCTATCCGGAGGCGGTGGAGATGGTCTCCGCCGCGGGGTTCGCGGAGGACGCGCCGGCGCAGGTGATCGCCTTCAGAGTGCGCCACACGGGCTCGGAATCGTGCCTGTACCTGCTGATTTCTCCTGGGCTGTTCTATCACTATTTGGAGACGGCCTTCGGCTCCGCCCACCCGCGGTTTCTCCAGGGGGGCACCAAGCCCGAGCTCTCCGCGATCGAATGGCGCATGGCGCGCACCTTGGCCCAGACCCTGGCGGACAAGCTGGCCGTGGCGATGGGGTTCGAGGAGGAGGAATCCGCCTATCGGCCCGAGCCCATCGAGCCCAGCGATCTGCCCGCCGAGCTGGCCGGGTACGGCAAGACGCCGCTGCTCTCCTGCCAATTGACCGTGAAGATCGGCCAGAGCCTGGCGGGAAAGATCGGCCTGCTGGTGCCGCCCTCCCATCTGCGGGAGCTCCACGACGCGGAAGGGGGCGACCTGTTCGAGGAATTGATCCCCCGCACCCCCGCCCCGCCTCCGCGGCGGCCGGCCCTGGTCACCGCCGGTGCCGGAGAAACGCAGGACGAGCCCGGGAACGGCCCGCAGGCGGAGGAAGGCTCCCCGGAGCCCCTGAACGCGGGGGCCGCGGAATTCGCCCCCATCGGCGGCCAGGCCGACGATCCCACGGTGTCGCTGGAGGATTTCCTTTGGCGGATTGAGTTGGAAGAGGCGGAAAATACCGGCGGGCCGACCGCTGGGCGCACGCCCCAGCCGATCGACCTGCTGCTGCAGGGCCACGACCCCCGCCAGATCGCCAGCGATGCGGAGGGGTCGCGGGAGGAGAAGGAACGGCTGGCCGACCTGCACTACCAGTACGGCTCCCGCTTCTTCCAGTTGGGCAAGTACGACGAGGCCACCGAGGCGCTCGATGAGGCGCTCGACGCCAACGAGAAGCACGAGGGGGCGCAATTGCTCTTGGCCGCGGCCTGGGGCGAACAGGGCATGTACTTCAAGGAAATCCTGGCCTACAAGAAGCTGATCGCCGAACGGGCGGCCCTGACCGAGGCGCAGGTGCTCCTCGCGCGGCGGCTGTCGTTCCTGGGCCGGGCCGACGATGCCTTCCAGGCGCTGGAAGCCGCGATCGGCCTGGGCTTTCAGCCCCAGGACATCGTGGAAGCCGACCCCTGCTTCAAATCCTTGCGGCGGAGCGTGAAGTGGCGGCAATACCTCGCGGACATCACCACACCGCATCCGGACCCCACATGACCCACTCGAATTCAGGCGACGCCGCTCCCTCCATCGGTGCCATCGACGAACTCATCGCCTCCTTCCGCCAGGGCGAAAAGCCCCGGGAGCAATGGCGGATCGGCACCGAGCACGAGAAGATCGGCTTCTACCGCGAGGCTCGCGAGCCGATTCCCTACGAGGGGGAGCGGGGCATCCGGGCCATTCTCGAGGCATTCGCCGAGCGCTTCGGCTGGCAACCGCAGTTGGAAGACGGCTACCCCATCGCCCTGCTGCGGGGCGAGGCCAGCATCACCCTGGAGCCGGGCGGCCAGGTGGAGCTGAGCGGAGCCACCCTGGGCTCCGCCCACGAGGCCTGCACCGAGCTGATCCAGCACCTCCGGGAGATCGAGCAGATCTCCGAGCCCCTGGGGATCGTCTGGCTCACCCTGGGCCGCAATCCCTTCATCGCCCGAGAAGAGATGCCCTGGGTGCCCAAGCAGCGCTACAAGATCATGCGCCGCTACCTGCCCTCGCGGGGATCCATGGCGCTGGACATGATGGTCGGCACCGGCACCGTCCAGACCAACTTCGACTATTCGGACGAGGCGGACATGTCCCGGAAGATGCGCGTGGCCACGGCCGCTGCGCCGATCCTCAACGCCCTGTTCGCCAACTCGCCCTTCGCCGCGGGGCGCCCTTCGGGCTATCTTTCATCCCGTGCACACATCTGGCTGAACACCGACCCGGACCGCTGCGGCATCGTCCCCGCCGCCCTCGAGGAGGGCTTCGGGTACCGGGAGTACGCCGAGTACGCCCTGGACGTCCCCATGGTCTTCATTCACCGGGACGGGCGCTACATCGACCAGGCCGGGCGGAGCTTCCGCCAGTTCCTCAGCGAAGGGCTGGACGGAGAAACGGCGAACCTGGAGGACTGGGAGCTCCACCTCACCACCCTCTTCCCCGAGGTGCGCCTGAAGTCGTGGCTGGAACTTCGCATGTGCGACGCGGGGGCGCGGGAGATGATCTGCGCCCTCGCCGCCCTCACCCGGGGGCTGTTCTACGACCCCACCGCCCTGGACGACGCGCTGCACCTGCTGCGGGAGATCAAGGGCCACCTCTTCCCCGCGGCCCTGGAAAACGCCGCGCGCTGGGGGCTGGATGCGACCCTGCTCGACCGGCCCCTCAGCGACTGGGCGCGGGATCTGGTCACGATCGCCGCCGACGGGCTGAAGCGGCTCAACGTGGTCAACAGCCAAGGGCGCGACGAGCGCATCTACCTCTGCCCCCTGGACAACATCCTCGATACCGGCAAGTCCCACGCCGCCCTGCTGATGGAACTCTGGAACGGCGCCTGGGGTCAAAATCTCGACCCCCTCTTCACCCAAAGCTACTTCTATTAGAAGCGGTCACAAATCAATATTCGCGTAGCCCGTTGAGAAGGGATGGGGGATTCGTCCCTAATCCGGGTTGCGACCTGTTCCGATTCGCGGTAACGGCTAGGCTCGTTCGGGGGCTTGTCATCATCGGAACAATCGCAACGCGCGCATTCGCGCGCTTGGCCGGCGGGGAGGACTCAGCATGGCAAACCGTATTCGCAATCGCATCGTGCACCGGATAGGTCACGCACTGTGCCTGGCCGCCACTCTATTCCTGATCCTCGGCATTCCGTCCGAACCGGTCCGCGGGCAGGAAGCGCTCATCGAGGGCGCCGCGGACTTTCTCAAGGAGCGCTTCGAGTCCGAGATGGAGCGGCTGTTCCTGGAGGGACTTGCCCACGCGGTCTGTAAGGATAGGGACAAGGGCGGCG